>NZ_RZRY01000635.1:0-3651 GCF_003998035.1 Mesorhizobium sp. M2A.F.Ca.ET.039.01.1.1
GTTTGGATATGCCGAAGATCATTTTCTTCGCTGTTGTCGGCGCCGCCGCCTATTTCGGCTACCGCGCTTTCGTGCGCGAGGCCGAGCGCGTGACAGCCAAGATCCGGCGCACCGAAAAACAGGCGGCGAACGGCACGATGGGCACGCTGGTCAAGGATCCCAAGACCGGCGAATATCGTCTCGCCAAGGACTGATCCCATCTCGCCAGCAGCCGACATCCTGGAGCCCGGCACAGAGGTCCGGACATGGCTTGCGCCGGCCAAGATCAACCTGGCGCTGCATGTCACAGGAAGGCGCGACGACGGCTATCATCTCATCGAGAGCCTTGCCGTGTTCACACGCTTCGGCGACCGGCTGGAAATCGAGCCGGCGGAGCAGGACGAATTCTCGGTGTTCGGCCGATATGCCGCCGGCCTGCCGCTCGACGACGGCAATCTGGTGGTGAAGGCGCGCGATGCCTTGCGCCGGGAAGCCGGCGTGCAGCGCACGCCGCCGGTCGCCATCCGGCTGGAGAAGAACCTGCCGGTCGCCTCGGGCGTCGGCGGCGGCTCCAGCGACGCGGCAGCCGCGCTCAACGGCCTGGCGCGGCTCTGGAAGCTCGATATCGACGAGATTTCGCTGGCGCGGATCGGGCTTTCGCTCGGAGCCGACCTGCCGATGTGCCTGAAGTCGAAGCCGCTGGTCGCGCGCGGCATCGGTGATGAAGTGTCGCCGCTCTCCGCGTTTCCGGCGCTTGGCCTCGTCCTGGTCAATCCGGGCGTCGCTGTCTCAACACCGGACGTGTTCAAGGCGCTCTCTCGTCGCGACAATGACGCGCTGCCGCCGCTGCCAAGGCGCCTCGACTTCCACGCCATCCGTAACTGGCTGGAAACGACCCGCAACGATCTCGAAGGCGCCGCTCAAGCCATTCAGCCCGCGATCGGCGAGGCGCTCAAGGCGCTCAAGCGCGCCGACGCCGCCTTCGCGCGCATGTCCGGCTCGGGCGCCACCTGCTTCGGCCTGTTCGAGACCGGCAATGTGGCCAAGCGTGCGGCGATCGAGATCCGCGCGCGTCATCCCGACTGGTTCGTGGCCGCCACGCGCAGCATGGAGGTGAGCGATGGCGAAGCTTGACGAGAGCCGACCCTTCATTCCGGTGCGCATCGCGGTGCTGACGGTATCCGACACGCGCAGCCTTGCCGACGATAAATCCGGCCAGACGCTGGCCGACCGCATCGCGGAAGCCGGCCATGCGCTTGCCGCGCGCGACATCGTCACCGACGACCGCGAAAAGATCCGCGACAAGGTCCTCGGCTGGTCGAAGGACGACAGCATCGATGTCGTCATCACCACCGGCGGCACCGGTTTCACCGGCCGCGACGTGACGCCGGAGGCGCTGGAGCCGATCTTCGAAAAGCGCATGGACGGCTTTTCGGAAGTTTTCCACCGCATCTCCTACGACAAGATCGGCACCTCGACGATCCAGAGCCGGGCGACCGGCGGCGTCGTCAACGCCACCTTCGTCTTCGTGCTGCCGGGCTCGCCCGGCGCCTGCAAGGACGCTTGGGACGGCATCATCAAGGCGCAGCTCGACTACCGTCACATGCCCTGCAACTTCGTCGAGATCATGCCGCGGCTGGACGAGCATCTCAGGCGGGGCGGCAAGCCCACTTAGTAAGGGGCGCAGGCGTCACTTCGGCGGCGCCACCCAGATTTCGGCGTTCAACCGCCTGGTCGCGAGACCCCGAGCCAGGGCCTCCGCACCGCGAGCGCTCTTTGCCAGAGCCGAGGCCTGGCGCTTGCTGATGACGAGACCCTCTGCCAGCGCCCGATTGCCCGAAAAAACACGCGCCAGGAAAGGCGCGCGGTCGGCCCGAGCGCGTGAAAAGCGTGCCGGCATCGTTTGCTTTGCCGTATGCGCGACAACCTCGTCGATCCAGCCTTCGGCCAGCCGGGCGCCGGGCTCCACAAGCAGCAGCCAATCGCCCTTTGCCTGGCTGATACCGGCGCCGAGCCCACCGCTCACATAATGGCAGCCGGCATGTTCGGCGACCCGATGCGTCTGGTCGGTCGAGCCTTGATCGCAGACGATGACGTCGCGCACGACGCCTTCGACCGCGCCGCCGACCAGCGAGGCGAGCGTGCGGGCAAGTCCCTCTTCGTCGTTGCGGGTTTCGATGAGAACGCTGAGCATGCCTAGCCGAATAGCGGAAAGCGGAGGCTAGCGCCAGTTTACGCTTCCAGTCGAAAAAGTTCTTGCTTTGTTCTCATCGGCAAAATAGGAATAGTTTCATGAACAGAGCGATTCGACAGCCTGCCGACAGTCCCTGGGAAAGGGCGAAAATGGAACAGATCGTGCGCGCCGACATTGCCGCTTTCGGAGCAGGCAGAGCCGAGATGGCGAACGCGATGATCGAGCAGAGCGGCATGCGCGTGCGGCCCGACCGCAATCGCGGCCGGTCGGCCGGCATCAATCCGTCCGGTCGGTTCGAGCCGGTCAGCCGGCATGTCTTCGATGACGGCTGGAACTCGCTGGAGGAGTTGCCGCCGTTCAAGACGGAAGTGCAGGTCGAGAAGCCGCGCACCATCATCACCCGCAACGAGTCGCCCGACATTTCCTTCGACCGTTCGATCAATCCCTATCGCGGCTGCGAGCATGGCTGCGTCTACTGTTTCGCCCGGCCGACGCATGCCTTCATGGGCCTGTCGCCGGGGCTCGATTTCGAATCGAAGCTGTTCGCCAAGCCGGATGCGGCGCGCATGCTGGACAGAGAGTTGTCGAAGCCGGGCTACCAGCCGCGCACCATCGCCATCGGCACCAACACCGATCCTTACCAGCCGATCGAGAAGCAGTACCGGATCATGCGCGAGATCCTCGAGGTGCTGGAGGCGCGCGGACATCCGGTCGGCATCGTGACGAAGTCGGCGCTGGTGACGCGCGACTTAGACATCCTGTCGCGCATGGCGGAGCGTGGCCTTGCCAAGGTGGCGCTGTCGGTGACCACGATGGACCGCATGCTGGCCCGCACCATGGAACCGCGCGCGTCGACCCCGACGAAGCGGCTAGAGGCGATCAGGCAATTGTCGGATGCCGGCATCCCGGCCTCCGTGATGGTGGCGCCGATCATTCCCGGCCTCAACGATCCGGAGATGGAGCGCATCCTCGATTCGGCGCGGGCCGCCGGCGCCCGGGAGGCCGGATACGTCATCCTGCGCCTGCCGCTCGAAGTGGCGCCGATCTTCAAGGATTGGCTGTTGCGGCATTATCCGGACCGGTACCGGCATGTGATGTCGCTGATCCGCTCGATGCGCGACGGCAAGGATTACGATTCCGAATGGGGCAAGCGCATGAAGGGCGCCGGACCCTATGCCTGGCAGATCGGCCGGCGCTTCGAGATAGCGGCCAAGCGCCTCGGCCTCAATGTCGAACGGCGGCAGCTTCGCATCGATCAATTCGTCGCAGGCTCCGGCGCCGGCGAGCAGCTGATGCTGCTGTGAAGATGGCACCGACCCTGACGGCCGGCGCCAAGCAGTTCCAGGCAAAGCGGTTTTCCGTCTAGAATTGCTCTTGTTTCAAGAATTCCGTCCGGCCCTTGTCCCCCGGCCGTGAGACGGTGCCCTCCCGGTCCGGCGCCCCACCCGACCCGGAGGGACTTGCGGAGAATCGGAGCC
>NZ_RZRY01000636.1:0-3647 GCF_003998035.1 Mesorhizobium sp. M2A.F.Ca.ET.039.01.1.1
GCTATGTGAAGAAGGTGCCGCTCGGCGTCGTGCTGGTGATCGCGCCTTGGAACTATCCCTATCTCACCGCCGTCAACACCATCGTGCCGGCGCTGATGGCCGGCAGCGCCGTCATCCTCAAGCACGCGGCACAGACGTTGCTCGTCGGCGAACGCTTCCAGCAGGCTTTCGACAGAGCGGGGCTGCCCCTGGGGCTGTTCCAGAACCTCGTCATGAACCATGCCCAGACCGAGAAGCTGCTCGGCTCCGGCAAGATCGACCATGTCAACTTCACCGGATCGGTCGGCGGCGGCCGCGCCATCGAGGAGGCGGCGGCCGGCACCTTCATGACGCTCGGCCTCGAACTCGGCGGCAAGGATCCGGCCTATGTGCTGCCCGACGCCAAGCTGGACCATGCGGTCGCCAATCTTGTCGACGGCGCCTTCTACAATTCCGGCCAGTGCTGTTGCGGCATAGAGCGCGTCTATGTGCACGAGAAGGTCTATGACGAGTTCGTCGAAGGTTTCGTCGCCGAGACGAAGAAGTATGTCGTCGGCAATCCGCTGGAACAGGCGACCACGATGGGCCCGATGGCGCAGGCGCGCTTCGCCGACCTGATCCGCGAGCAGAAGGCCGAGGCGCTGCGCAAAGGCGCGACCGCACATATCAACATGAGGGTCGAGAACGACAGGGCGGGCTCGCCCTATCTGGCGCCGGAAGTGCTGACAGAAGTCGACCACCAGATGAGCGTCATGCGCGAGGAAAGTTTTGGGCCGATCGTCGGCATCATGAAGGTGCGCAACGACGAGGAGGCGATCGCGCTGATGAACGACAGCCCCTATGGGCTGACCGCGTCGATCTGGACACGCGACACCGAGCGCGCGATCGCCATCGGCGACCGCGTCGAGACCGGCACCGTGTTCATGAACCGCTGTGACTATCTGGACCCGGCGCTGGTCTGGACCGGCGTCAAGGACACCGGCAAGGGCGCGGCGCTCTCGGCCATCGGTTACGACAATCTGACCCGGCCGAAATCCTATCACCTGCGCGAAACGATCTGACCTTTCGAAAGACAAAAATGTCCAAGCTGATCTCCAAATGGAACTACCCCACCACCGTCCGCTTCGGCGCCGGGCGCATCAAGGAATTGCCTGATGTGCTCAATGCGACGGGCATCAAGCGGCCGCTCTTCGTCACCGATCCGGGCCTTGCGAAACTGCCCGTCGTCGCCTCGACGCTGAAGATCTTCGACGATGCCAAGATCCCATACGGCGTCTTCTCGGAGGTGAGGCCCAACCCGGTGGAGTCCAATCTCACCGCCGGCATCGCGGTGTTCAAGAAGGGCAAGCATGACGGCGTCATCGCCTTCGGCGGCGGCTCCGCGCTCGACCTCGGCAAGCTCATCGCCTTCCAGGCCGGGCAGACACGGCCCGTTTGGGATTTCGAGGATATCGGCGACTGGTGGACCCGGGCCAATTCGGACTTGATTGCGCCGATCATCGCGGTGCCGACCACGGCGGGCACGGGGTCCGAGGTTGGCCGCGCCGGCGGCATTACCAATGAGGAGACCCATACCAAGAAGGTCATCTTCCATCCGAAGCTTCTGCCGGCGATCGTCATTGCCGATCCGGAACTGTCGGTCGGAATGCCGCCCTTCATCACGGCCGGCACCGGCATGGACGCGCTGGCGCACTGCCTGGAGGCCTATTGCGCGCCGGGCTATCATCCGATGGCCGACGGCATCGCGGTGGAAGGCATAAGGCTAGTGTTCGAGAACCTGCCGAAGGCTTTCGCCAACGGCAAGGATCTGGTTGCGCGCGCCCATATGATGAGCGCGGCGGCCATGGGCGCCACCGCTTTCCAGAAGGGGTTGGGGGCCATCCATTCGCTGTCGCATCCGATCGGCGCGCTCTACGACACCCATCACGGCATGACCAACGCGGTGTTCATGCCCTATGTGCTGGCCTTCAACCGCGAGGCGATCGAGGATCGTATCGCACGGCTCGCCGCCTATTGCGGCATCAAGGGCGGCTTCGACGGCTTCGCCAAGGCCATCATCAAGCTGCGTAAGGAGCTCAAGGTGCCGCACGCGCTGCCCGGCCTGATCAAGGGGCTCGACATGGACAAGAAGCGCAAGACCCTGATCGCCGATATGGCGGTGGTCGACCCGACCGCCGGCGGCAACCCCGTGAAGCTCACCAAGAAAGCAGCGCTGACGCTGCTCGAAAATGCCATCGCCGGCTCCGTCTGAGAAGCCGGCCTCGATGCCGAGGAGTTGAATAAGGGAACACTCGAGAAAAAGGGAGGAGGGGCAAAATCAAGGCAGCTAACCATTAGCCGGAAAATTAAGCGCGGGCTAATTGCTACAGTCCGTTAAAAAGAGTTAACTTTTTTCGCTGTGGGGCTCCGGTTTCAAAAAGCCTTCATCTGGCTGTCACACGAAAACGATACCCGCATCGCAGGCGCTTAGCGCGCCAGTTCAACGGAGAGAACACATGTTCAAGTTCATGGGGAAAGTGCTTTCCCTCTCGGCCGCGGCGCTCTTCGCGTCGACGGTGATTTCGTCCGCCGCTTCGATGGACGATCTCGTCAAGGCCGCGAAGGCGGAAGGCCAGCTCACTGTCATCGCGCTTCCGCATGACTGGTGCGGCTACGGGGCAGTGATCGACGCTTTCAAGGCTAAGTATCCGGAAATCACCATCAACGAACTCAACCCCGACGCCGGCTCTGGCGACGAGGTCGAGGCGATCAAGGCCAACAAGGACAACAAGGGCCCACAGGCCCCTGACGTCATCGACGTCGGCCTGTCCTTCGGTCCGACCGCCAAGAAAGTCGGTCTGATTCAAGCTTACAAGGTATCGACCTGGGATTCGATCCCGGACAGCGCCAAGGATGCCGATGGTTTTTGGACGGGCGACTATTACGGCGTGCTGTCGTTCTTGGTGAACAAGGATCTTGTGAAGGAAGCTCCGGCTGACTGGGCAGACCTGCTGAAGTCAGATTATGCCAACACCGTCGCCCTCGCCGGGGATCCGCGTGCCTCGAACCAAGCGATCCAGGCGGTCTACGCCGCCGGCCTGTCCGGTGGTGCCGCTGCTGGTGAAGCAGCCGGCACAGCAGGTCTCGACTTCTTCAAGAAGCTCAATGCCGCTGGCAATTTTGTGCCGGTCATCGGCAAGCCAGCCACGCTGGCCCAAGGTCAGACCCCGATCCTGGTCACCTGGGACTACAACGCGCTTGCCGGCCGCGACACGCTGAAGGGCAATCCGCCGGTCGACGTCGTTGTGCCTAAGACCGGCGTCGTTGCCGGCGTCTATGTGCAGGCGATCAGCGCTTACGCGCCGCATCCGAATGCCGCCAAGCTCTGGCTCGAGTACCTTTACTCCGACGAAGGTCAGATTGGCTGGCTGAAGGGTTACTGCCATCCGATCCGGTTCAACGACCTCGCCAAGAACGGCAAGCTTCCGGCCGATGTGATGGCCAAGCTGCCGCCGGCCGAAGCCTACGCGTCGGCCGTGTTCCCGACCCTCGACGAGCAGGGTAAGGCCAAGGAGGCGATCACCAAGAACTGGGACGCCACTGTCGGCGCCAACGTGAAGTAACGGAATGAAATGGCCGGGCGGCTCTGGCCGCCCGGCGCTTCTCCCAGACGGTAGCCTGCGCATGAC
>NZ_RZRY01000637.1:0-3642 GCF_003998035.1 Mesorhizobium sp. M2A.F.Ca.ET.039.01.1.1
GATTTGTTCCACGCCTTTCTTCCCATCCTGGCTGTGGCTGCCCGGGGCGACGAATATCGCGTCCGGCGTTGCACCCACCGCCACATCCTTCATTCCGATCACAGTGAGCAGCCGACCTTGGCTCCTGAGGTAGGAATTTTTGCAGTCCATGGCCACGACATCGCCCATCACCACATTGCCGTTGCCGTCGGCGGGGCTAGACTCCAGCAACGATTGCCACGACCCGAGATCATTCCAGCGGAAAGAAGCCGTCACCATCGCGATGCCCTGCGCATGTTCCATGACGGCATAGTCAATCGACGTGGAGGGGACCGCCGAGTAGAAGCGTTGGGGCAAGTAGAGGCCCGAAATATCGGTCGTGGCGGACCTGAAGGCGCGTTCCGCGGTATCCCAGATTTCCGGCTGCAATTCGATCAAGGCTTTCTGCATCGTGTCGGCGCGAAACAGGAAGATGCCCGCGTTCCAGTAGAACCTTCCCGACGACAGATATTTTTGCGCCGTCTCGACGTCCGGCTTTTCGACAAAGCGCGAAACCGCGGCCGCGCCATCGCCATTGGCTGCAACCTCGATGTACCCATATCCAGTTTCCGGATGAGTGGGCTTGATCCCGAAGACGACAATGCTACCAGCGTCTGCGGCAGGCATGCCGGCTTCGACGGTTTCCCAAAATTGCGTCTCGGTCGATATCTGATGGTCGGATGGGACCACGAGCACGAGTGCATCCTTGCCGTGTTCGGAAATCGTCTGCAGTGTCGCTATTGCGACCGCCGCCGCAGTATTGCGGCCCAGGGGTTCGAAGATCGGCCTTCCACCGTTCAGTCCGAGCGGACTTATGTCAGAGATAACGCGTTCGGCATGACGTTCGGACGCTATCAGATAGATCGGCGTTTCGCTATTTGGCCATGCTTTGAGGCGCCGAACCGTCTTCGCCAGCATGGAGCCATCCCCCGACAGATCGTGGAACTGCTTGGGATTGTCTTCGCGCGAGAGCGGCCATAGCCGCGACCCGACACCTCCGCTCATGACGAAACTTACGATCCGGTGTGCCATGCTTCAGTTCCTCTCAGAATGTCTGGTTGTAGGCTCCGACCTCTGGATTGCGGCGCGCCGTTTTCCCTGCAGAGACGTTGCACTTCATGCAGGAAGCCGTCTGCCGGGTCGTCTCCGCGGGATGGCTCGAGGATCAGCGCGGCCAGCTTGCCCGGATATTTGTCGAACAGATCTTTTACGCTGGCGATGTTGTTGTAGCGGAAGGTGACGGTGAGATTTCGGACCACCTCCGGAATACCGGCACTCATCGGTGTCGTGGCGATGAACCAATCGTCCGTCGAAAAGAATGGATGGTCGGCGCAGCAGGCCACGAGGTCGCGCCCTGTATAAGCGCGGGCCAAGCGCACGGCGCCGGACGTCGCATCCGAGCCATCCTTGCAGAATTTTACCATCTGCGCGTCGACAAGCTCCAGAAACGTCTCGGCGCAGTCGACTTCGATCCTAGCCGGTCGCGTGAAATTGGAGCCACCACTCAACGCTGCCTCAACCGCTCTCAGGACTGTCGGGTAGGCATGCCCCAATCCAACGGAACGATTGCCCATGCCATATTCGATGTATTCGTTGCCATCGACGTCCCAGACATGACATCCAAGTCCACGCTCAATGAAACCCGGGGCGAGAATGGGATACTGATCATCGCCCTTCGCGTATGTATGGCAGCCACCTGGGATCAGTTGGCGCGCGCGACCTTGCAAACGGACAGATTTGCGAAAACAAGGGCTCTGCTCAGACATGTACCACACTCCAGCTGTTGGAAAGTCTACATGTCCGGTCCAAAATTTCGCGATCACCAAATGGCTGCCGATTTAGCACTTATGGTGGATGTTGGAGCCCAATACCGGCGTTTTATAACGATCACGCCATTTGCAGCGGCTGCGGAACAGCCGATCGCGGAACGAGGCTAACAAAGACGACCCGCAGAAGTGAACTCTGGCGGGCCGTCTGAAACCACCTGTCATTCTTCCGCGAGGGCACCTTCCCCGAAAAGGTCGTTCACCTTGTAGGCAACCTCAGTCCTGTTGGTCGCCTTCAGTTTCTTCATGATATTGCGGATGTGGACTTTCACGGTGCTTTCGCGCAAGTTCAGTTCGTAGGCTATGATCTTGTTCGCCTTGCCGCGCCGAAGCGCCTGAGCCACTTCAGCTTGCCGGTGCGTGAACATAGTCGTCAGCGGACGTGTGTCGCGGCTGCCTGAATCGATCAGATGCCGCATGGACAGCACGCTACTGGCCGGTACGAAGATGCCGCCAGCCGCCGCAAGGTTGACGGCTTCGACACAGACGTCAATGCCAACAGAAGTCGGAATGTATCCGCGTGCGCCGCTTTCAAGGGCGGTCAGTATCTGTGTAAGATCTTCCGTGTCAGCCAGCAGAATCACTGGAACAGAACTGAACTCTGAAGAGATCATTCGGACCTCTTCAGCTATGCTTTGATCGGTAACTTTGCGTCCGCCAAGATTAAATAGGATAGCGGCTAAAGGAGGGTATGCTTCCTTCTTTATTCGCCATTCTTCGATCCTGTCCATGGCGACAACAGCCATGCCAAGCTCATGGTCCTCCAGAGCCGATGCTAGACATTCCCGGTCTAACGCCCTTCCGTCAAGAATAAGTAGGCATTCCTTGTCTAGTTGTTCGTTGCTCTTTGCGCTGCTCGACGAGATTTCTGATTGATTTGGCGAAGCAAGATTATGTAGGCCGATCACAGAACTCATACTAGCACCCCAACTTTTGCCCAACACGACCGCCTCATGGCGGCCGACAGCCCCCTCAAATCCTAGATTTTTTGAAAGTTTCTACCAATCTGAGAGTCCAGCCAGGCCCCCCCAGCTTGGACCCTCATCGCTTCTCCCCTACACCACCTAGAATTCAGTAGTTGATGCTTTACTAGCGAGAGCTAATCTAAGTTAATTTTCTGTAAATTTTTTTGGCTCTCAAGGGTCCCGCTGATGGGCAGGCATACGGGCCGAAACCATTGGGCCGGGTTCCTGGAGTCGTGCACGCAAATGATTTCAGGCAAAGCAGCGCCGCCAACCTCATCCGATAGGCGGAAGCAGGACCGTTAATCCACGGCGGCTTCTTACTCCAAAGGCTTCGTTGACGTCATACATTGCCAAAGAAGAACATCTGTTTGCCAGCGTCTGCCCGGGCTTACGCCGGTCTGTCTGCGGATAAAGCGAAGACAGGGTAGGGGAGCCATTCGCCCGCCCCAATGGCTCCCCTATCGCTTTTGCGGTGAGCGGCACAGCAGAAAATCCGCCTGCCAGCATTGTCTGGCAGGCGGACAGATGCTCCTAGAATTGACGATTGGAACCTCAGGCGTGTCCCTGGGGTTCAGTCTCGCTCAGCCAACGGCAGACCGCCTCATGGCTACGGGTCACTGTCTCAAACGCATCGATCAACTTCTTGGCGGCTTTGTTAGCGACGTGGGATTCAGGATACTGGGCGGTCACAGCCTGCGCTCGCTCATAAATTTCCTTGAGCTGCTTCACCTGCTTTGGTCCAAATGCGCCGTGTACAACCTGGGTGGTCATACGGATTGTCCTCCTCATGCTGGAACTCTAGAGAACCCACTCCATTGCCCAGAGGTCCCGAT
>NZ_RZRY01000638.1:0-3625 GCF_003998035.1 Mesorhizobium sp. M2A.F.Ca.ET.039.01.1.1
GCATGTCGGTCATCGCATGCCAGGCGTCGACGATGCCGAAGAAGTTCAGCACCACGCGCAACAGGTCCGGCGGGCGCATGACGGCGATCTCGGGATCGCGTCCGACAATGATGGTGTCGGTGTGGTGGCGCGTATGACTCCAGCGCCAGGTCACCGGATTGCGCATGATCATGAAGCAGGCGAGCTGGTAGACGGCGTCGTTCATCCACTGCGTGCGGAAGGCCGTGCCGTGGCCGCATTCGTGCCAACGGGAATCGGTCGAGGAGCCGTAAAGCGTGCCGTAGACGAAGAAGAACGGCACGCACCACCAGCTGCCCCAGAACCAGATACCGCCCGCGGCGCTGATGACGAAAGCGGCGAGCCAGATGATGGTGTCGCGGATCGCCGGCTCGTCGGAGCGCTGCATCAGCTCCTTCATCTGCTTGCGCGGGATATCGGTGTGGTACCACTCGGCCGCGGCGAGCCCGTTCTCGACCGCGAGCCTGGCGTCCCGGCCGGTCAGGCTGTAGTCACGCGGCGACGCCGCCGAAGACGTGATTGCCGTCATTGGGGTCCTCCGTCAGAGCCTTGGCGAAGCGCCCGACCATGCGGGGCTCGCGCGATCGCTGACTTTGGACTTCAGCATAGCCGCAAGATCTGATAATCTCAACATCACAAAGATAGTTTCTATCATTTTCTATCAGAATGAGATATGGGTGAGCCGGATAGCCGGAGTGGGACAAGCGAGGAAGCATTCATGGCAAAGCGCCCGACCATTACCGATCTCGCGCGCGTCTCCGGCGTCAGCGTCGCCACTGTCGACCGGGTGCTGAACAGCCGTCTGCCGGTGCGCGAGGAGACGGCGCGCCGGGTCTATGACGCCGCCACCGAGATCGGCTATCACGCCGCCGGGCTGATCAAGCAGCGCATGCGCCAGGAATTGCCGGAATATCGGCTCGGCTTCCTGCTGCTCAGGGGCAATGACGTCTTCTATGGCGATTTCGCCAAGGAGCTCGAGCTCGCTGTCGCACAGTCGCAGCGTTTTCGCGGCGTTGCAGCCATCGATTTCGCCGCTTCGCTGGCGCCCGATGAGATCGCCGCCCAGATGCGTGGGCTTGCGGCGAAATCCAGGGCCATCGCCGTCGTCGGTCCGGACCATCCGACTCTGACGGCGGTCGTGGAGACAATGAAGGCGAGGGGACAGCCGGTCTTCTCGCTGCTGTCGGATTTTGCCGCCGGCATCCGCGAGGGCTATGTCGGGCTCGACAACCGCAAGGTCGGGCGCAGCGCCGCCTGGATGATCGCCAAGGCCGCCAGGAAGCCGGGCAAGGTCGCGCTTTTCGTCGGCAGCCATCGCTTCCACGGCCACGAATTGCGCGAGATCGGCTTCCGCTCATTCTTTCGCGAGCACGCGCCCGACTTCACCGTGATGGAGACGCTGGTCAACCTCGAGGCCAACGACGTGACGCATGACGCCATGCTCGACCTCCTGGCCCGCCATCCCGATCTCGCCGGCTGCTATGTCGCCGGCGGCGGCATGGAGGGCGCGGTCTCGGCGCTGCGGACGGCGCGCCCGGCCGAGATGCCGGTCGTGATCTGCAACGAGATCAACGCCGTCTCGCGCGCGGCGCTTGCCGACAACATCCTCACCATGGTGATCTCGACGCCGCTCGCGGCGCTCTGCCGCGAACTCGTCGGGCTGATGGCCCATGCCATCGAAAGCGGCGCCGCCAATGCGCCGGGGCAGACCTTCCTGCCCTTCGACATCTATCTGCCCGAAAACATCTAGGCGCGCCGATCACGATATAGCCGATGTGAAAGAATCCATCAGCCTGATGGATTCTTTCATCGTGGTTCACCCGGGCAAGGGCGCAAATTTCGACGAATTTGGTCCTCGCCCCGCCCATAGTGATCGAAAACCGGCCGCCCCGGTCGGAATCGCCCTT
Organism: Mesorhizobium sp. M2A.F.Ca.ET.039.01.1.1; assembly: GCF_003998035.1. Taxonomy (NCBI): domain Bacteria; kingdom Pseudomonadati; phylum Pseudomonadota; class Alphaproteobacteria; order Hyphomicrobiales; family Phyllobacteriaceae; genus Mesorhizobium; species Mesorhizobium sp. M2A.F.Ca.ET.039.01.1.1. The sequence goes on from NZ_RZRY01000638.1 coordinate 1,926, forward strand.
GACGTTTCCGAAACGAAATGGAATAAATATTTCACCAAACAGGCCTTTTGGTTCTTTCGTTCCGGAGCGCCTGTTCGAACGGAGGAAGAGGCGTTCTAGTCGACTGGCGACGCCGCATGGCCGCAGGGAGAGATTCCCCGGGCAAACCGGGGATTCCGGTTCAATAGGTGCAGCCGGACACCAAGTGGAGGAGAAAATGAAGAAACTTCTTTTGGGCGTCGCGCTTTCGGCGCTGATGTGTTCATCCGCCTTCGCCGCCAAGATCGGCGTTTCGATGGCTCTTTTCGACGACAACTTCCTCACCGTGCTGCGCAACGGCATGATCGCGCAGGCCAAGGGCATGGATGGCGTCGAGCTGCAGGTCGAGGACGCGCAGAACGACGTCGCCAAGCAGCTCGACCAAATCAAGAACTTCGCCGCCTCGGGCGTCGACGCCATCATCGTCAATCCGGTCGACACCTCGGCCACGCAGGCGATGTCGGACGCTGCCGCCGCGGCCAAGATCCCGCTGGTCTATGTCAACCGCGAGCCGGTCAATGTCGACAAGCTTCCCGACAACCAGGCCTTCGTCGCCTCGAACGAAGCCGATTCCGGCACGCTCGAGACCAAGGAGGTCTGCCGCCTGTTCAAGGAAGCCGGCAAGAAGGAAGCCAATGTCTATGTGATCATGGGCGAGCTTTCCAACCAAGCCGCGGTGCAGCGCACCAAGGACATCGACGAGGTCATCGCCACGCCGGACTGCAGCTTCATCAAGATCATCGACAAGCAGACCTCGAACTGGAAGCGTGACGAGGCGCAGAACCTGATGACCAACTGGCTGTCGTCCGGCAAGGCCTTCGACGGCGTCATCGCCAACAACGACGAAAGCGCCATCGGCGCCATCCAGGCGATGAAGGCCGCCAATATCGACATGAAGTCGGTCGTGGTCGGCGGAGTCGACGCCACCCAGGACGCGCTGGTGGCCATGCAGGCCGGCGATCTCGATGCGACGGTCTTCCAGGACGCCGCCGGCCAGGGCGCCGGCGCGCTCGACGCCGCGCTCAAGCTCGCCAAGGGCGAGAAGGTGGACAAGAAGGTCTACATCCCGTTCCAGCTCGTGACACCGGCGAACATCGACAAGTTCTTGAAGAAGAACTGAGGCGCCTCGATACGGGGCGGCGCGTCCAATCGGAACAAGCGCGCCGCTCCGCCTTTCCTCCCGCCCGCGCGGGAGGCCGGACAGCTGCGCCCGACGGAGGAAGAAGACGTGTCACAGACATCGCATGGCATTGGCGGGCTGAGCTACGACGCCAAGAAGCGCCCGTGGCCGGCCGAGTTCAACGTGTTCCTGGCCCTGGTCATCCTGGTCGCCGCCTTCGAGCTGGTCGGCCGCGTCTTCCTCGGCGACAGCTTCCTGTTCAACACCCGCGAGAATGTTTCCGGGCTCTTCAACGAGCAGCGCCTGCAGATCATCATCCTGCAGGTCTCGATTGTCGGCATCATCGCCATCGGCGTCACCCAGGTCATCATCTGCGGCGGCATCGACCTGTCCTCGGGCTCGATCGTCGGCGCCACCGCCATGATCGCCATGAGTTTCGCCCAGGTCGCGACCGTCAACGGCAATCCCAATCCCAAGGCGATGTTCATCAATTATGGCTGGACCGACCTGCCGGTCATCGTGCCGCTGCTGGTTGCTGTCGGCTGCGGCCTGATCGCCGGCC
>NZ_RZRY01000639.1:0-3620 GCF_003998035.1 Mesorhizobium sp. M2A.F.Ca.ET.039.01.1.1
GGCGCGTCCGGCGCCTTGCCGCAGGTGTGCAGCACCACGACATTGTCGCGGCCTTCGAAGTCGTGCGCGAGCCCGCGCCCGTCCGCGCCGTAGACGCCGGTGGCATGCGCCTCGTCGACAAACAGGAATGCATCGTGGTGGTCTGCGACCTCGATCAGTTCGCCGAGCGGCGCCCGGTCGCCATCCATGCTGTAGAGGCTCTCGACCACGATCCAGGGTCGGCCGGCGCCGCCTCTCGCGCGCCAGGTTCGGATTGCATCGTCCACGGCACTCGCTTCGTTGTGCGCGACTTCCGCCACTTCGGCGCGACCGGCCCGCGCCCCCTCATGGGCGCTGGCATGGATGAGTTCGTCCAGCACCACCAGGTCGCCCTTCTGGGGCAAGGTGGTGAGCACCGCGAAATTGGCGACATAGCCGCCGCCGAAGAAAAGGGCGCGCTCCGTGCCGAAGAAGCCGGCTGCCTTGGCTTCGAGCGCCTCGTGTTCCGGGTCATTGCCGCGCAGCAGCCGCGAGCCGGTCGCCCCGACGGGAGTGCCGGCGGCTAGCGCAGCAGCAACCGCATCAGCCAGGCGGCTTGAGTGCGCGAGGCCGAGATAGTCGTTGGAGGCGAAGTCGGTGCCCGCACGGGCGCTGAGGTTCCGCAAGCGGTCCTTGCGGGCCAGCCCGCGCAAGCTGGCCTCGTAGCGGTCGAGCAGCGCTCGGCCGGTCACCCGCCCGTTCACTGGGCGTCGCGCTCCATCGGCTTGATGCCCAGCCGGCGGAACAAAGCGCTGTCCTTGTCCTCTCCGGGGTTCTCTGCGGTCAGCAAGGTGTCGCCCACAAAGATGGAATTGGCGCCGGCGAAGAAGCACAGCGCCTGCATCTCGTCGCTCATCGCCATGCGGCCGGCCGAAAGCCGCACATGCGATTTCGGCATCATGATGCGGGCAAGCGCGATCGTGCGCACGAACTCGATCGGCTCGATCGGCTCGGCCTCGCCGAGCGGCGTGCCCTCGATGGGGATCAGCATGTTGATCGGCACGCTGTCGGGCGGCTCCGGCAGGTTGGCCAGCGTGACCAGCATGTCGATGCGGTCTGCCTTCTCCTCGCCCATCCCGACGATGCCGCCGCAGCAGACCTTGATGCCGCTGTCGCGGACATTGGCAAGCGTGTCCAGCCGGTCTGCGAAGGTCCGGGTCGAGATGACCTCGCTATAGTAGCGCTCGGAAGTGTCGATGTTGTGGTTGTAGTAGTCCAGGCCGGCCTGCTTGAGCCGCTGTGCCTGGCCGAGGTCGAGCATGCCGAGCGTCATGCAGGTCTCCATGCCAAGCGCCTTCACGCCCTCGACCATGGCGACCACGGCGTCCATGTCGCGTTCCTTGGGGCTGCGCCAGGCGGCCCCCATGCAGTAGCGCGTTGCGCCTGCGTCGCGGGCCTTCCTGGCTTCGGCGACGACGCGTTGAACCTCCATCAGCTTCGAGGCCTTGAGGCCCGACTGATGATGCGAGGACTGGCTACAGTAGCCGCAATCCTCGGGGCAACCGCCCGTCTTGATCGACAGCAGGCGCGAAAGCTGCACCCGGTTGGGATCGAAATTCTCGCGGTGGGTCGTATGGGCCTGGAAGAGCAGGTCGTTGAACGGCAGATCGTGGATAGTCTGGGCTTCCGCACGTGTCCAGGGCGGAATCGCCCAACCGACGGGGTCCGAAGTCAGGTCCGGGCTAAGTTTAGCGTTCATTCCACCTCCATCGTCAAAATCGTTGGGGTATCAGCCAAGAAAACGGACTTCGGAGCCCGTCACGATCTGCCCACCAGCGCTGGCACGGGCAGGGGGGTGCGGCCAAAGGAGTTCCTGGGACTCTGGTTCATAACCTCTCTCAGTTCAAATGCCTGCTGCAATTTCGACCGGCCGACATGTCGAGGCCGATGTCGAGGATGGGAGCGCTGTGGGTGAGCCAGCCGACGGATATGAGGTCAACGCCGGTCGCAGCAATTGCTGGAGCTGTCGCAGGGGTCACGCGGCCAGACGCTTCGATGAGAGCTCTGCCTCCCACCATTGCCACGGCTTGGCTAAGGTCCTCGAGCGACATGTTGTCCAGGAGTACCGCGTCAACGCTCGCCTGGAGCGCCATCTCCAGCTGATCCAGCGTGTCGACCTCGACCTCGATCCTGACCATGTGGCCTACGGCACTACGCGCTCGCTCGATTGCGGTGCGGATGTCGCCGGCAATGGCGATATGGTTGTCCTTGATGAGCACGGCATCGTCGAGCGCGAAGCGGTGATTGGCGCCGCCGCCGGCGCGCACGGCATGTTTTTCCAGGACACGCAGGCCCGGCGTTGTCTTTCGTGTGCAAATGATCCTTGCCTTAGTACCGCGCACCGCATCGACGAGCGCTGCCGTTGCCGTTGCGATGCCGCTCAGCTTGCATAGAAAATTGAGCGCCGTCCGTTCGGCCGTCAGCAGGCTGCGCGCCGGCCCGGTTACGACCGCGATCGTCTCGCCCGCCGAAACTTTGCCGCCCTCAGGGCAGCGCAACTGCATGCTGATCCCGGGGTCCACCAGCAGAAAGGCAAACATGACCAGGTCGAGCCCGGCAACAACGCCAGCCTGCCGGGCATTCAATGCGAGCGTCGCCTTGCAATCGGCGGGGATGATGGCATCGCTCGTGATGTCGCCGGCTCTGCCCAGATCTTCGAGCAGGGCGCCACGCACGATCGGCTCCATGATGATCTGGGGAAGCGGGGCAAGGGAACTCATATCAATAGCTCCGTTCGGATCTCAGCCAGTTGAGCGAGACGGCGCTCTCAAAGGCTCTGCAGAGCGTCAGACTCGAGGGCAGGGCTTTCGGATTGCGGCCCGGAAAGTCGGATCGGTAGTGCGAACCGCGGCTCTCCTCACGCCGGAGGGCGGCGATCGTCATCAACAGCGCAACCAGCGCCGGGTCCGCGGCCGCCGTGTCCCCGACGGCGATCGGCAGCAGGTCCGCGACCGCCTCGCGCAGTGCATTGCCCTTGCGGACAATACCGAGCGCATTGGAGACCACCTGTCGTATGGATGACGGGTCGGGCCGCACGGCCACCATCGCGGGCATCCTCGGCCACTGCCAGCCTGCGGAAGTGCCCGCGATGCATCCTGCCACCCAGGCGGCTGTCGCAACCAGTTCGGCCAACGAGTTGCTAGCCAGGCGATTTGCTCCGTGCAGTCCCGTACGAGCCACTTCGCCGCACGCCCACAGGCCCGAGACGGAACTCCGCCCTTCGGCGTCCACAGCCACGCCGCCCATGTGGTAGTGCGCCGCCGGACGCACGGGAATAGGTTCTGCGGCCGGATCAATGCCGGCCTGCTTGCAAACGGCGTCGATTGCCGGGAAGCGTTTTGCGAATCTTTGCCCGAGGCATTGCCGGGCGTCGAGATAGACACGATGCCCGGCGCCCAGCTGATCGGCGATCGCGCGGGCGACCACGTCGCGCGCTGCGAGCTCGGCGCCAGGCGTATCGGCGAGGAAGCGATCGCCATGGTCATCGACCAGCACAGCGCCTTCGCCGCGCACTGCTTCGCTGATCAGTGGCATCGGCCGGCGCGGGTTGTCGAGCGCGGTCGGATGGAACTGCACGAATTCGAGATCAGAGAGTTCCGCGC
>NZ_RZRY01000063.1:0-16480 GCF_003998035.1 Mesorhizobium sp. M2A.F.Ca.ET.039.01.1.1
CGTGGAGATCGTGCGGGGTCCATTGATAGAACCATTTCGCCGCTCCGGTGTCGGGGTCGCGCGCGAAGATTCCCGATGTCCATTTGTTGTCGCCAGGCCGCAGGTCGGGATTCCACGGGCCGGGATTACCGGTGCCGTGGAAGATCAGGTTGAGGTCGGGATCGTAGGAAATCCAGCCCCACATGTTGCCGCCGCCGATCTTCCACGCCTCCGGCGGCCATGTCGTGACGCCAAGGTCCTTGCCCTTGTCCATGTCGTAATGCGGCTTGAAGTCCGGGCCGATCAGCACGTCCTTGTCGGGCCCGGTATTGTAAGCCGTCCACACGACATGACCGTCGCCGGCGTCGAGCGCCTTGACCCAGCCGCGCACGCCCATCTCGCCACCGGAATTGCCGACCAGCACTTTGCCTTTCACCACGAGCGGCGCCATGGTGATGGTCTCGCCGATATTGATGTTGCCGATATGAGCGTTCCAGATCGGCTGGCCGCTGTTCGCGTCGAGCGCGATGGTGTGGCCGTCCAGCGTGTTGAAGAAGACGCGCCCGTCCGCGAAGGCTGCGCCGCGGTTGACGACGTCGCAGCACGCGACCCCTTGCGCGGCCGGCTCGGGGTTGGGCTCGTATTTCCATTTTATCGGCGCGCCGGGCTTGGAGAGGTCGAGCGCGTAGACGATGTTCGGAAAGGGCGTGACGATATACATCGTGTTGCCGACGACCAGCGGCGCCGCTTCCTGGCCCTTGTTCACTCCGGTCGAGAAGGTGAAGGCGACCTGCAGGTTCTTGACGTTGCCTTCGTTGATTTCCGCGAGCTCGCTAAAGCGCGTCGAGGCGTAGTTCTTGGCCGGCATCGTCCATTGCCCGTCATCGGGCGGCGCGGCCGCGGCAGGCGGAGAAATCGCCGGTGCTGGCGGAGGCTGTGAAGCGGCCATCAGCAACGTAGCGCAGGCCAGCAGCAGGGTCGGAAAGATGCTTGGAGAATATCTTCGGAGTGCCGACGGGTAGCCGGCCAGTGAGGCGTGATCCCTGGATCGTGCTGGGTGCGCTTGCTTCATTTGGGCGTCGAACCTCCGACGCCGGAACCGATTTCCGCCGCGATGTCGGCCTCGTGGCCGGCACAAAGCGGATGCCCCCAGCCGGAGGCGCTTTTCCCGCCGGGATCGAGATCGTAGATGATGGCGTCCTTTCGGTTGGGATTGACGCCCGCCGGGACCTTGTCGAAGCCAAGGGCTGCGCGCACGCGCCAGGCGATATTGTGATCGGCGCAGGAGGAATCGCCACTGACACCGAGGCCGCCGACAATTGTTTTGCCGTCGTAAAGTGCCAGGCCCCCGCCAAACACGACGACGCCTCCGATCGGCTTGCCGATCAGCGGGTCACTGGCGCTGCCAAACGTCTTGGGGTCGCCTGCGTAAGCCGCTGCTTCGTTGACGGGGTTGGTCGCCTGCAGGCCGAACAGCGGCCCACCGGGCTGCACCCCGGCAAAGAGGTTGGCTGTCGAAAGCGCCATGTTCGCAAGGCTAAGCCCATTGGCCGTGTTCGCTTTCTCGGCCGCGATTAACCGGCTGCCCGGCCACTGCGCATCAACCGTGGGTCCACTGAAGGCGACCGCGCAGACGGTGCCGTCGCGAGCTACGATCGCTGCCCATTCATTGGTCTCGAAGCCGCCATTCGCGGGGCCGCCGCTCGCCTTGACATTGGCCTTCAAGGCCGAGAGCAGCTTGTCGTGATCGGCCGGGCAGGGCGCCTGGGCCCGAGCAGTGCCTTGCTGCATCGAGCTAAACGCCAAGACAAGCAGGCCCAGAGCTAGTGGCAAGAACCGACGATGAGACATGATCAGAAAACGCTTGTTGATGTTACTGAACTGGCAATCGGCTGCTTTGTTCCTCGAACATCGCGAAGGGTTGCACCGGCGAGGTTTGCTGGCCGAGGCTGCCGGATCGGAAGAGGATCGGACGGCGCCGAATCCGCAGCAGATCGCTTCGTCCCATCACGCTGTTTGATACGCACGCCCGTTTGTAACTGTCGCCGGTTTGCGATCTTGCCGGCTCCGGGGCCGAGATGATCGATCGGCGGCTCGGAGAGCTTTACCCCCTTCGGCTTCCCTGCGAGTCCGATGCAGCAGGAGGCCAGGGTTTCTGAACACAAGTCCGGTCTGGGCGTTACAGGAGATGTTCGTCGATATCCTGCAATTCGTCGTCGGAGCCCTTGTGGTCTGGTTCACGCTTCGCGATGTCTTTGACACCGTCGTTGTGCCGGGCGAGAGCCGGGCGTCCCTGCGTCTCGCAAGCCGGATGGTGTTCGCCGGCTTGTTCGGGCTGCGCCATACGCGCAAGGCCGGCGCCGCCATTCCGGCGGCGTTCGCGCCTTTCGTGCTGGTAGCGTCCTTCACCGGCTGGATGCTGCTTCTCATTTTCGGTTTCGGGCTGATGGTGGCTGCTCTGAGCGGTTGGTACCGGCCCGCGGTGCCGACCTTCTCCCAGTCGGTGTTCGTTGCCGGAAGCAGCCTGGTGACGGTTGGCCTGAGCGAGACGGACGCGACCGGTCCTGCCCGTTGGGTCAACATCGCGGCGGGATTCTGCGGTCTGTCGGTCATGACGATGGCCGTCACCTACCTGCTTCAGGTGCAGACCAGCATCGGCAGGCGTGACTCCGGCATCCTCAAGATCACCACAGCGTCAGGCGATCCGCCGTCCGCGGTGGCGCTGCTGGAGCGCTATGCTTCACTCGGTTGCAAGGATGAGCTGGAACAGGTGCTCGTAAAGGGCAGAGATTGGTGCGCAGAGGTGCTGCAGAGCCATGCATCGCACCCATTCCTGATCTATTTCCGGTCTTTGGAAACTGGTGCGGGGTGGCCTGCCACTCTCGCGGCGTTGTTGGACCTTGCTGCCGTCATCGAGGCGATCGATGAGCCCAAACTGCGCGGCAAGGCTGTTCTGCTGCGTGAGGAAGGCACCCACCTTGCAGACGAGCTGAGCAAGCTGCTTCGGCTCGACATCGACCGCCCAACAACCGATAGAGAGGTGCTGCAGCAGGTTCTGGAACGTGCGGCAAGGGCAGGCTACGGAACCCCAAAACCGAATGGCTTGGGGCGACTGGCATCGCTCAGGGAATGCTATACCCCAACAGTCGAGGCATTGTCGCGTCATCTGGGCAGTCCGCCTGCGCCCCTTCTGCCGAACAACCGCAGTTTGTCACGCGAAGAACTGGCGCAGCTTCCTTGACCTGTGTGGTCACATTTCGCTGTTGCCGATTATCCCGGCTTCGCCCCCGGCGAGATTGGTGGCGTGCGGAGCTTTCGAAGTGTGCAAGCGCACGACAGGCTTGCCGGAGCTGTCCTGTCCAAAGAACGCGACGCCGGCGGCCTGCAATACCTGGCGCATGGCAAGCAGTTTTTCCGCCGAGGGCACCCGACCTCCGCGCTCGAATTCGCGAATGCTCGCTTCGCTCAAGTCGCATTTTGCCCCAAGCCGCACCCGCGGCCAGTTCAACAAGGTTCGGGCGGCCATTACCTGCTCTGGCGTTAGAGGAGCCACCAAACATCTCCACTGCTTCTTGATCGTGTCTCGAACTGAAAGTTCAAGAACATGTTCCCTTGCCCCCAAAAATCGCAGGCGAAATGCCCCTCCGACCGCTGCCCCTTGGAACAATGATGATCACCTTCCGTTCGGTGGCGATGAAACAGCTTCTCTCAGATTTCGCGGCAATGGCGCAGCCGGGTTATTGGATTGCCCTCGGACTTCTTGTCATCCCTTACGGAGTGGGCGTGTTTTTCCTTGTGAGGGTTTGCCACTGTATGTGAGCGCGTGCGTGGCGCGATCATGAGCCCGGGCCTCGACGTTGGTTGGCGGGTTTTCTTGTTGCAACTCGGAACAAGCTGCAGTTTGCCATGTTGAGAAGGTCTGCGACTGTCCCCCTCAAGCGGTCGCAGAATGGTGGAAACACCGGCCCGCGTCCTCGCCGAGGGGCGCGGGTTTCCCCTTTTTCAGGCCACGCCGGAACCAACCGGCACGGTTGGCGGTCCCTCTCGCGCGAAACCGGGGGAACGAGTGCATGCTTAGATTTCTGATCGCCCTGGCCGCGGTGTATGCTGCCATCAGACTTGGCAGGGATGTCGGATGCGGTGAGGCTCGGACGTTGTTCAACGGCCCGGTGGACTACACTTCATGAATATCTAAGTTCGTGAAATAATTGGTTTATTAGGAAAATAGCTGGCGGAGAGAGCATCTTTCGAATAACCACCTAACTGGTTGAGACTGTTGGAATTTTTTTTGTCGCCCGTTGCCCAGTTTGTTACACAGCCAAGGATGGCCGTTTTGCGCCCTATAGCAGACATTCACAGGCGTCTCTGAACTCGGTCACCCGGCCTCACACGGCGCCAGATCCACTTCGCAAAGTGAACATTTCGACCCTGCACGCGGCCCACAGCCTCACCATGTCGCGCACGGGGATCGGTTTTTATAGCTTCGCGACATCCGCCAGATCGGCGGCGATCGCTTCGGCGCCAGTGGCAAATGCGAACGGCACACCGCGTGACCTAGCAAATGCACGATCGAACATCGACCCGGACGATGCTCGCGTCGAGTTGAGCAAGGGACGTAGGGCCCCCTTCTCAGGACGTCGTTGCTGATCGAGTGGCTTGCACACGACGCCTAAACGCGCTCATTTGAAAGTGTTACTAGCAATGACAGTCGCGGTTGTACCTTGCGGCACGACTGTCGAAGCGCGAGGCGCAGTCGCTTGGGCACTGATTCAGATCGCAGGACGCTGTCATTTGGCCCCTTTTACTTGCTTCCTGCGCGGGAGCTGCTGGTACGCGGGGCTCAACCTGTGCGGATTGGTAGCCGCGCCTTGGGGATCCTTGTCGCGATGGCCGAACGAGCTGGCGAAGTCGTCAGCAAGAGGGAGCTGTTCGATATCGTTTGGCCCAACACGGCTGTCGAGGAGAGTAGTCTCAGGGTCCATGTCGCTGCCCTGCGTAAAGCGCTTGGCGACGGCGAAGGCGATAACCGGTACATCGCCACCATTCCCGGCCGTGGCTATCGCTTCGTCGCGCCAGTCGCAACAACCGGAGAGCCGGTGCCTCGCCAAATAGACGCCGCCGCACGACCGCGAAGCGACGGGAAAGTGGTCGCCGGAATTCGCATCTTCGGCCGTGACGACTTCGTGGCCTCGCTGAACGCCCTTTTGTGCGAACGGCGCCTTGTCAGCGTGGTCGGTCCGGGAGGAATGGGGAAGACGTCCGTCGCACTGGCTGTCACGGAATCTGTCGCGACGCGTTACTCCGATGGGGCATATATTGTCGAACTTGCGCGCTTGGTTGACCCACGACTCGTCCCTACTGCGCTCGCCACGGCACTGGGCAAGCCGGTCCGCTCCAAAGACGCGACCCCCGAGCTTCTCGAGTTCCTCCAGAATAAACACATGCTGATCGTGCTCGATAATTGTGAGCATCTTATCGACGCGGCGGCTGAACTGGCAGAACGGATCACCCAAAACACGTCACAAGTCAGCGTCCTGGCCACGAGCCGCGAGCCCCTTCGCGCTCTCGGCGAGACCGTGGCACGATTGCCGTCGCTCGAGTTCCCGACCCGGCTGGAAGGCCTCACGACGGCCGAGGCGCTCAGCTTTCCGGCCACGCAACTCTTTGTCGATCGTGCGAAGGCGACGCGAAGCGATTTCGAACTCGATGATTCGACGGTGCCATTTGCCGCCGACATATGTCGTCGCCTCGACGGAATTCCGCTTGCTATCGAGCTCGCGGCTGGCCGAGTCGATGCATTTGGCATGCGAGAACTTGCATCTTTGTTAGACGAACGATTTCGCGTGCTGAACCGCGGCAGGCGAACGGCGCTACCGCGTCAGCAGACCTTGAGCGCAACTTTTGATTGGAGCTATGAACTGCTGTCGGAAAGCGAGCAAACCGTCCTGAGGCGTCTGTCGGTCTTCGTCGGAGCCGTGACGATGACGCCGGCGGTTGCCGTTGCGGCCGGCAGCGACCATTCCTCGTCCGATACGGCGGCTGTGATTGCAGGCCTGGTATCGAAGTCGCTGGTGGCAGCCGACACCAGCGGTACGGTGACCCAATACAGGTTGCTAGAATCGACTCGAAGCTACGCTCGCGAGAAGTTGACCGAGGCAGGCGAAAGCTCCGCCTCGGCGCGTCGCCACGCATCCTACTACGCCGCGCTTCTTGATCGGGCGCATTCCGAGTTTTTCAGCAGGCCGCTAGCCGAGTGGATGGCCGAGTACAGCAGCTGCATCGACAACGTCCACGTTGCCATTGATTGGGCTCTATCGCCTGATGGCGACGGTGATGTCGGCGTGGCGCTCACTGCCAACGCCGTTCCGCTGTGGACTCGCCTGACCCTCCTCGAGGAATGCCGAACTCGCGTCGAACGCGCTCTCTCAGTCTTGAGTCCCGATGTCGCTCGCGGAGGCAAGCGCGAGATGCAGCTCTTCGCAGCATTTGCGGCGGCCTCGACCCTTACCAAGGGGCCGGGACCGGAATCGGAACTGGCCTGGTCAGCGACGCTCCAAATCGCTGAGCGGATCGGCGACATCGACTATCAGCTCCGTGCACTATGGGGCACCTGGATTGGCCATCACACCGGCGAGAGCCAGGCTAGGGCCCTCGAGGCGGCGCGCAAGTTCAGGGACGTCGCGGCGCTGTCGTCGGATGTTGCCGATCCCGTCGTGGGCGATCGGATCATTGGAACGGTCCTCTGGGCTCAGGGAGAACTGCAGGCCGCTCGCAGCACGATGGAACAGGTCCTTCGCTCATATGTGGCTCCGTCCGATCGTTCGCACCTGATCCGCTTCCAATTCGATCAACGGGTCACGGCCTATTCGGCATTGTCTCTGACGCTTTGGCTTCAGGGTTTGCCCGAGCAGGCAATGAAAATAGTCGAGACCAGTGCGCAACTGGCACAAAACCTTGCCCACGATCCTTCGATATTTCATGCGACCGCATTGTCGGGTTGCCGGGTCGCGCTCCTGGCGGGCGACAGGCCTTCCGCCGATAGGCTGCTGGCCTTGCTGCAGGGTGCGGTAGCGCGGCAAGTCAGCTACGGCGTCTGGATTCGAGCCTACCGGGGCGAGATCATGATCCGCGACGGCGATCCTGAAGCTGGTTCGCGTTTATTGGAGGTGGCTCTCACCGAGCTCCCGAAAGCGGCCTTTCACGCTCACTACGCGTCGCTTCGGGCCGCCCTGGCGCAGGGTCTCGCCGCTGCGGGCCGGGCTGATGATGCGGCGACAGTGATCGAGCATGCACTCGCACTCGCCGAACGCTCGGGGGACGTTTGGTATTTTCCGGAGTTGCTGCGCGTCAAAGGCGAGTTTTTGGCCGCACGACGGGCACCCGATGCGGCCGAGGAGACTTTTCTACTTTCCCTGGACTGGGCCCGGCGGCAAGGGGCGCTTGCCTGGGAGCTCCGCACGGGCATCAGCCTGGCGCGTCTTTTGGCGGAACAGGGCAGGATCGCTGTGGCGCACGCGTTCCTGTCTGAGTTGCGGGCAAAATTCACGGAGGGATTCGAGACGGTCGATCTCGTCGAAGCCGCACAGCTGCTCACGCGGCTAGAAGACAGTCGACGGGCCGATACTGATGAGATTGAGACCGACAAGAGCACCCGAGGGAAACTGCTGTAACCTGCCGCCTTCGGAGAGTCGGCCGAGATCGATGCCGGCCAGGCCCAGATGCGCGATCATCCTGCCGATCACCGCCTTGGCACGCGCATGGTCGCCAGAAAAGAAGATGACACGCCGTCCAGTCGCCGCCTCCGGGGACATCAGCAGCAACTGAGGCGGCAGCGTGTTGAAGGCCTTTACCAGTCGTGCGCCCGGGACGAGGTGGGATACAATCTCGCTGGAGTTCCTGGCCAGGAAATCGGGGAGTGCGGCGGTAGGCATGTCGGGGTTCGTTGCATCGATCACGATCCTGCCGTCCCAATCGGGCACTTCCAGTAGCGCCACGGCAAGCTGGGACCATGGTACGGCGAGCACGACGATTTCTTCTTGCGCCGCCTCGGTCACGCTAGCGGCGACGGCTAGGTCCCCGAGTTCCCTTGCAAAATCTTGAAGGGTTGACCTTCCTCCTTTGTTGCTGACAACCGCCACCATGCCGGCCCCCACTGCGAGGCGCGCGATGGCTGAGCCGAGCCGCCCACAGCCAATGATGCCGATCCTGGCATACTCGACATCGGGAAGACTGCTCTGAGATGGTCGGAGGGGCATGGGCTGGTTGGCTCGCGGAGTCGCTCCAGGATAATGCACGGCGCTCCTTTAAGCGAATGAATCGATGTGAACGTCGAAGCAACTAGCGCAGCAATTTTTCACATCGATTCACTCGCCGGCTTAGCCCGCCCAACCTATCGTCCACTTACCGACCTGAAACGGTGCCCTCCACCGAGCGCTGGAGGCCAAGTCCACCTACGACACGCAATGGAGGACAATGTGAGCAAAGGAAAAGTGCTTATTCTCGGGTCCAATGCGACCAGGATCGAGGTTAAGGGCGGCCGGTGGGGCGCTACAGGACAGTACCTCAATGAGACGGTCGTTCCAGCAATGGCCGTCATCGATGCCGGCTATGAGGTCGTGCTCGCGACGCCGAATGGCGAAAAACCGGTAATCGACAAGGCTTCTGATGCGCCGGCGCATTTCGGCGGCGACAAGGAGGCGTACGATCGCGCCAAGGCCTTCTACGCCGACCATCCATCGATGACGCCGCGAATGCTCCGGTCGGTAATCGAAGAAGGGCTGGACAACTACGCCGGTGTGTTCGCTCCGGGTGGGCAGGCCCCGGTCGTCGACCTCATGCAGGATCAGGACGTCGGCGATGTGCTCCGCCATTTTCATGAGAAGGCGAAGCCCACGGCCCTGCTTTGCCACGGACCCATATCAGCGGTCGCCGCGATGCCCTACGCACGCGAGTTTCGCGCGGCTTTGATTGCCGGAGATCCGGACAAGGCGGCAGAGTGGGCCAAAGGCTGGCAGTATGCGGGCTACAAGATGACGATATTCTCTTCGACCGAAGAGAAGGTGATCGAGGACAACATCTTGCACGCGAAAATCTATTTCCACATGCCTTACGCGCTGACGCTTGCAGGCGCCAACGTGACCACAACTCCGGTCGATTTCGATCCCTATGTGGTCGAGGATCGCGAACTGATCACGGGCCAGAACCCGCGTTCGGATCATCCGATAGGTGCAGCGCTGATCGCTGCGCTCGACCGCCAGTGCGAAGGCAAGCGCGCCGCCTGAGGTCCTGCGGGTCGGCCTCGGCGCCGACCCAACCTCCCGGAGAAAGAACTGGATCATGTCGACCGGTGTCAAGATCGTGGGAATCCTTACCGCTTGGCCAGGCAAGGCCGCAGAGCTCCAGCGGCTCCTATGCGCCACACGAGTATCCAGCCGGACGGAGCCCGGCAATATGAGATGGGACATCTGGCGCGACCGTGCCAATCCGGACCGCTTCATACTTGACGAGCTCTACTCAGACGACACCGCGCTTAACGTCCATCGCGAGACGCCGCACTTCAAGAACTATGCAAAGAAGATCGGCGATCTGGCCGAACGAACACCGATCGTTCTCGATCCGGTCGACGTCACATGAAACGCTAGGAGAACAGGACAATGAAACGTGCAATTACAGGATTACTCGCAGCCATGATCACAACGGCTTCCCCGCTCGCAGCCTCCGCTGCCGAAAAGGCCGTCTCAATCGTGCTCGTTCGCGGTGCCTTCGTCGATGCCTCCGGGTGGCAGGCCGTCCATGACATCCTGTCCGCGAAAGGTTACGAGGTCTTGGCGGTGCAGAACCCGACTGTCACCCTTAAAGGTGACGTTGAAGCGACCCGCCAGGTTATCGCCAGGGCCAAGAAGCCGGTGGTGCTCGTGGGTCATTCCTATGGCGGCGCGGTCATTACAGAGGCTGGCGATCTGCCCAAGGTGCAGAGCCTGGTCTACCTCGCCGCCTACGCGCCCCAGGCCGGAGAATCCGTGTTCGACATCGCGACGGCGCCCACGCCCGGCGAGGACAAGGCGCCGCTGCTCCCGCCAAGTAACAACTTCCTGCTCTGCGACTCGGAGAAGTTCCCGACTTCCTTCGCTGCCGATGTCGATCCAAAGACGGCTCGCTTCATGGCGGATGCGCAGGTGCCCTGGGGTTTGGAAGCCGTGCAGACAAAGATCACCGCCCCCGCCTGGAAGGAGAAGCCGACCTATTTCATGGTGACGACCAAAGATCACATGATCCCACCCAGCCAGCAGCGCGCCAATGCGGCACGCGCGAAAGCAAAAGTGGTGGAAATCGACTCCAGCCACGCGGTGATGCTCTCGCATCCTCAGGAAGTCGCCGACTTCATCGCTGGCGTGGCCGCCCAGACGAATTAATGCCGGTTGTAACCCATAAAGGCGCAGCTGGAGACAGCGAGACCACCCCGCGGCAGTCTCTCTTCATCGAACGGCGGATAAGGGCCGTCAACTATGCTGAACTGCCGACGCGGCCTTCCCGGATGGCTGGCGTCGGCCCCGTTCAATGCTTGAGCGGCTGAACATGCGACGGCGGCTGTTTCGAGTAGTGCCCACAAGCGGACGGACAGCAGCCGGCCCCGACGTTGCCATTGCCTCCTCGTTTCTATGCCGGCCAATCACGGCCGCAGGAGAAACGAAATGGGACATTCACAATATGACCCGACCGCCCACGGTCGCCGCGCTTGGAATGCAGGCAAGAAGGTTGGCACGAAACGACCTCTGAAACCTCGACAGATATGGGCTATCCGCTTCTTCCTGGATCGGGAGCAGCGTTTGCGCGATCGCGCGCTTTTCGATCTCGCGATCGACAGCAAGCTGCGCGGGTGTGACCTCGTCAAGATTAAGATCGGTACCCTCGTGGTCGGCCCGGAAATTCGGACACGCTCGATGGTCGTGCAGCAGAAGACTAGCCGGCCAGTACAGTTCGAACAGATGAGCGACGCACGCGCAAGTCTTCTTGCCTGGCTACAACGACGCGGCGGTGGTGTTGATGATTATGCATTCCCTAGCAGGATCAACCATGCTGCTCACCTAAGCACAAGACAGTATGCCCGTCTCGTCGATGAGTGGGTCCAGGCGGGCACAGGGAATGCGTTCCGTATTCCTGGGGCATAAGCCCAATCGCGTCAATCATCTACAAGGCGACAGGAAACCTGCGGGCCATCCAGATTCTGCTTGGCCACACCAAGAGTTTGCGCCTTGAGGATTTCTCTCCATAACGATCCCAGCATCGGCTTTTTCCTGCCCTGCCCACCGATCAAGTGTTTTGTGGACAGCATCGTACTTTGCTAATGTTGCCGCCACTGCACTCGGCGAGGAAATCGCAGCATGTCGGAGAAGGGTCCGGTCGCGTTGCCGGGGGCGTCTGTGGCAACAGGTTTTCTGGGCGGCAACGGCGACAATCCGTCCGAAGCCCGGCATGAGCGTCGAATCCTGACCGCGCTCTGCTACGACCTGGTCGGATCGACCGACCTTCTTGCCATCCTGGACATCGAAGAGTTCGAGGAACTTATATCAGCCTTCCAGCGGGCGACGAAACAGGCGGTCGCGTCATGCTCGGGTGCCGTCCAGGTCGAGGTCGGTGATGGCGGCGTTGCTTTGTTTCCTGCCGAAATAGACGCCAAGGACGCGGCATCGCTGGCGATCCGAGCCGGGCTCGAAATCATCGACGCCTGCAGGCGCGTCGGCTCGGACAAAGGCCGCGCCGATTTGCATGTCCGAGTCGGAATCGCGACATCGATGACCCTGATCCACAAGGGTGACGCCGATACCGGTCACGACAATGTCACCGGCCCGGCCTTCGCGATGGCCACGCGGCTCCAGGCCATCGCGCAGCCGGATACGGTGATGGTCTCGGACGCGACACGCAACCTGGCACGACGGTCGCATGTGTTCAGCTTTAGGGGCGCCCATGCGATCAAGGGGTTTGCCGAGCCGGAGCTGGTCTGGCGCGCGCTGAGTCACAAGCGCGAGGTCGACCGCTTCTTCGCCTTCGGGCGGCTGAGCAGTCCGCTCGTCGATCGCGAGGCCGAGCTCGCCACAATCGCCGAAGCATGGGACAGCGCCCTTGCGGGAAACGGCGGCGTTGTGGTGATCGAGGGCGAGGCCGGGATCGGCAAGTCGCGCATTCTTCACGAAGTGCGCCGGCGCACGCGTCACCAGCGCGCGAAACTCCTATTCTTCCAGTGCACGCCCGGCGGCTTGCGCTCGGCGCTCCATCCGCTGCTACAGAACGTAGGCGGCGATCTCGCCGGCAATGAAGGGCAGCTGAGTGCTGCCGCCGTGGCGGAAGCTTTCCGCGATCATGACGTCCACGATCCTGAAATCATCGACATCTTTTCGTTCCTGCTCGGCGCTGCGGGGGGCGATCCGATGCTCAAGGAGATCGACGCCGAAGCGATGCGCGCGAAAGCCAATTGGGCGGTTCGCCACGCGCTCGAAGCCCTGTGCGCCAGCGGGCCGATTGTTCTGGTGGTCGAGGACATCCATTGGATCGATCTGACGTCGAGACAATTGTTGGCTGAACTTGCACAGTCGGCCCGTCACTTCCGGGCGCTTGTCATCGCGACCACGCGCCCTGAATCCGGGAGCTGGCTGGCAGCATCGAATCCAAGGCATATCTCGCTAAAGCCGCTCAACCGCGAGCAAACGCGGCTGGCGATCGCGGCCATGTGGCCGCAAGGCACGCCGTCAACTTCCCCGGAATTTCTCGACGTGGTGGAACGCGTGACCGGAGGCGTCCCGCTGTTCATCGAAGAAATCTGCCAGTGGATGACCGAGAACGCGGCGTCGGCAACGGATCGGCTGGAGCAGACCGCGACGCGCAGTCATGCCTCGGTGTTCGAAAGCGTGATCGAGGCCAGGCTCGAAACGCTGGGGTCGGCACGCGAAGTCGCGCGCGCTGCGGCCGTCGCGGGCAACCGTTTCAATCAGGAATTGCTGCGCGCGCTGTTGCCGGAGCTCGACGACGAAATCATCGCAAACGCGCTGGATACGCTGAGTGACGCCGGGTTCCTGATCCGTGTGCGGCCTTCCGGCGCTCCGGTTTATGGCGTGCGCCATGCGCTTATCCAGGAGACGATCTACAACGCAACGCTGCGCAAGAGACGCCAAGCCTTGCATCGCCGCCTGTTTGCCGCGGTGAGCCGCAATCGAAACCTGGCCGGGTGGCTGGGCACCGCCGAGGTTGCCGAGCATGCAGAGCGCGCAGGCCTTCTGGAGGACGCGATAGCTCAGTTCGTGATCGCAGGCACGGAAAGCTCGTCCCGCTCGGCGATGGCGGAAGCGAGGCAGATACTCGAGCATGCATTGGCGCTCTGCGAGCGCGTTGCGGCAGCCGACACGCGAGACGCGCTGCGGCTATCGGCAATGATCGTGCTCGGTCCCATCCTGACCGCTGTCGAAGGTCCGAACTCGGCGCCCGCCCGCAAATTGTACGAGGACGGTGTGGTGATCGCCCGGCGGCGGCCGGTGGCCGAGCGGGCCAAGTGGTTCCCGATCTACTGGGGCTGGTGGTTTACGGATACCGTCATGGACGGCGAGCGCGCGGAGGTCGTGCTCAGCGATCTCAGGGATGTCGAGGATGCCGAAGTGCAACTCCAGGCCAGGCATTGCGTGTGGGCAATCGACTTCAATCTTGGCCGCCACGACCGCTGCATCGCGACAGTCGACGCCGGACTGTCGCTCTATGAGCACGGCCACGGCAAAGCCCATGCTGCGTTGTTCGGCGGACATGACGCGAGGGTCTGCGGGCTCGCCCACCGCGCCTTGTCAATGTGGTTCGTCGGAAAGCCGGCAGGCGCGCTCCATTCGATGTCGGAAGCTAGGAGCTGGGCGCAGCAAACCGGACATGCCGGCAGCATCGCGCATGCCTACCTCAACGAGGCGATGCTGCACTGCTATCGCCGCGATTTTTCGATGCTGCGAAGCGTGATAGCGGATCTGCGCCACTTGACCGAGCGTCATCATATGCCCGCCCTCGCCGCCGCAGCGCAGATCTTCGAAGGCTGGTGCGACGGCAACGCCGGCCAGGTCGAGGGCGGCAGGGATAAAATGCGGCAAGGCCTCGGCCTCCATGGAGAGTTCCAGACGCCTGAGGACGAACCGGTCTATTGCGGCATGCTGGCGGAGCTTTTGACAAGAACTGCCGAGGTTGATGAGGCGCTCGCTCTGCTGGACTCGGCTGTGGCGCAGGCCGAGGCCGGCGGCAGCCGGTTCTGGCTGGCAGAACTCTACAGGCGAAGGGCCGAGCTACTTCTTCTCCAGGGCGATGCGAAGGCGGACGTAGTCGCTGCCCTCGAAAAGAGCATCGCCATAGCCGCGGAGCAAGGCGCCGTGCCTTTCCTCGTCAGTACATACGAAATCCTTCAATCATCAGGCCTGTCACCTGAACTGTCGGCGCGCTATCGCGATCGGGTCGAACGTGCGAAATCCGCTCTCGAGCCGGGCGCCTCGCTGATCGTCAATCCCGAATCGGCTGTTCGGCACTAGCCGACCCTGCAAGAGCAATCCGCGATGCTGGAGCGATACAAACGCCTTGGTCCGCCGCCCGACGAGGCGCTGGCGAAGCTGATGAAGATGCGCGGAGGCCTTGGCATTACGCGGATCGCCGACATTACCGGACTCGACCAACTCGGCATCCCGGTCGTGCAGGTGACTAGACCTTTCTCGCTCTCCAACGCGGTCGCGCAAGGCAAGGGCGCCACGCTGGCGCAAGCCGCGATATCGGCCATGCTGGAATCGGCCGAGACCTTCTTTGCAGAGCAGGTGGCGAATTTCGACACAGTCGTCGGTTCCGCCGATCAATTGCGCATCCCGCCCGGTCGGTTCGAAAGGCATCTCCGGGGGGGCGCCACGCCCGGATGGCGCGGTAAGGACACGGCGTGGGTAGCCGCGGACAATCTTCTTACCGGCAGCCGCGACCTGGTCCCGTTCGAGCTCGCGCACACCGCGTATGTGTTGCCGTCCCTGCCCCACGACGGCATTTTCGCGGCATCGACGAGCGGTTTGGCCGCAGGCTTCGAGGAGCGGGATGCCATCGTTCATGGCATGCTTGAATGCATCGAACGGGACGCGATCGCCACGTCATACCGGACCCACGGTTTTTTCCACCGTCAACGCATCGATCCCGAGACGATCGATGATCCGTCGCTCCGTGATCTCCTGGAAACTTTGGCGGCCAAGAACGTGCTGGTCGGCCTTTGGCAGGCTTTGTCGCCGTTGGGCATCCCGGTGGTGTGGTGTCATCTGCTGGAAGACGAACCGACGGAAACGGTCCTTTTGGATCATCCGGCTGATGGCTCGGCTGCGGGTTTCAGTTTTGCCGGCGCGGCGGCGGACGCCATCTACGAAGCGGCCCAGGCCCGTCTGGCGGCGATCTCGGGGGCACGCGATGACCTGACGCGCGCGTCCTATCCGAAATACCCCGATCGGCAGATGATTGCCGCGCATCGCCGGCTCCTCCGCGATGGACCGCGCAGCGTGGATTTCCGCGCGCTTGCCGAGCAGAATTTCAACACGGCGTCGGACGGGCTGTCGGTCCTCTTGGCAATTCTCGAAGACGGAGGGTTCGATGCGGTCCACCTAGTCCGGGTAAGAACGCGACCGTTCGACGCCCTGTCGGTTGTCAGGATCGTCATCCCTGTCTTGCAGCCACTTTTGCAGGGGTAGATTTTATGCGCCCGAAACTCGTCTTCACCGGCCCTACCGTGTCCCATGCCGACGCGTTGAAGGTCGTCGATGCGGTATGCCTTCCCCCCGCCGTGCAAGGATCGATTGTTTCAGCCGTGCAGCATTTAGACCCGAGCGCGATCCTTGTCATAGACGGCGGTTTTCAGGCTGAGCCGGCGGTTCGGCACAAGGAAATCCTTTGGGCTCTCAGCCGCGGCATTCATGTCTTCGGAGCGGCCAGCATGGGCGCCCTTCGAGCAGCCGAGCTGTTCCCCCATATGCAAGGCGTCGGGCTTATCTACCGATGGTATCGCCGCTTCGCCTTTGCACCCGACGACGCTGTAGCGGTATTGCATGGACCGGCCGAGGTGAATTTCGCTCAATTGACGCATGCGCTGATTGACTTGCGCCGGACCCTTCGCGCTGCTTGCCGGCGCGGCGTGATTTCATCCGAACAGCAGGCGAGGCTCGAGGGTGCGGCACAGGCCGTCAACTTTCGCGAGCGCACCCTGGCACGGATGGTCCGGGATGCGCATCACGGCAACGACGACGTCGAGAAATTGTGCAGGGAGCTCGGCGCGGCTTTCGTCCAGCAAAAAAAGCAAGATGCCCTGCGGGCACTCGAACTTTTGCGGGACCAAGCATTTGAAAAAGCACACCCCATGCCGGAATTGCAGCTAACCTCCGCCTTCTCCAAGGATATGGATGATGCGGGGCTGGCGCTATAGGTCGTGACCTCTTGGCGGCCGACGATTTACGCAACGTAAGCACCGTGATAG
>NZ_RZRY01000640.1:0-3603 GCF_003998035.1 Mesorhizobium sp. M2A.F.Ca.ET.039.01.1.1
CGTCAGCGCATGCTTGAAGCCTTCGACCGGCTCGGAGATCGGCACGATGTCATAACGACAACCGAGCGCGCGCGCGCAGTCCTCGGCGTCCTTCAGCGAATCCTTCGACGTATAGCGGTAGGGCATCATCACGGTGCGCAGCCGCTCCTCGCCCAGCGCATCGACGGCCAAGGCCGCGCAGATCGCCGAATCGATGCCGCCGGAGAGGCCGAGCACGACGTTCTTGAAGCCGTTCTTGTTGACGTAGTCGCGCAGGCCGAGCATGCAGGCGCGATAGTCCGCCTCTTCCCGCTCGGGCACCTTCGACATCGGGCCTTCCGAGCAGACCCAGGTGTTCCCCTCTCTCTTCCAAGTGGTGACGTCGATCGCGTCCTCGAACTGGCTCATCTGGAAGGCAAGCGTCTTGTCGGCGCCGATCGCGAAGGAAGCCCCGTCGAAGATCAGCTCATCCTGGCCGCCAAGCTGGTTGGCGTAGACGATCGGCAAGCCGGTTTCGATGACCTGGCGGATGACGACCTGGTGGCGCACGTCGATCTTGGCGCGGTAATAGGGCGAGCCGTTCGGCACCAGCAGGATCTCGGCGCCGCTTTCGGCCAGCGTCTCACAGACCGCGATGTCGCCCCAGATATCCTCGCAGATCGGGACGCCGATGCGCACGCCGCGGAAGTTGACCGGCCCCTGCAGTTCAGGTCCGGCCTGGAAGACGCGCTTCTCATCGAACTCGCCGTAGTTGGGCAGATCGAGCTTGTAGCGCTCGGCGATGATCTTGCCACCGTCGGCGACGACGATGGAATTATGCGTGCCGGTCTTGCGCTTCAGCGGCGTGCCGATGATGACGCCGGGTCCGCCATCGGCGGTGTCCTTGGCGAAATCTTCGGCCGCCTTCTCGCAGGCCTTGAGGAAGGAAGGCTTCAGCACCAGATCTTCCGGCGGATAACCGGCGAGGAAGAGCTCGGTGTAGAGCACCAGGTCGGCGCCCTGTCGCGCCGCGTCCGCCCTCGCCTCGCGCGCTTTTGCCAGATTGCCGGCGACGTCGCCGACAGTCGGGTTGAGCTGGGCGACGGCGATGCGCAGGATATCAGGAGCGGTCTTGGTCATGGAATGGATGTAGCGTGGCAGAAATCGTCGGGCAATGGCGATCGCTTGTGCCAATTAGGATCGATCGGCAGAGCCGATCATGTTCATGATCGATCGACGGATGTCGATCGTATCCCTAATCGCCCATATATTCGCGCAGCGCCTCCGCCGAGCGGTTCTCGCCGATCGACATCGCCAGGATGCGCGAGATGTGGCGGCGCGGCAGGCCGGTCTCGGCCGACCATTGGTTGATCTGCGCCTGGATTTTTTCGAGGTCCCGCTTCGAGGTTGGGTTCTCGGCTATGTCGAGGCCGGCATCGCGCAAGGCCGCCGCCATGTCGGCGGAAACGACGAACGTGTCCCATTCCAGCCAGCGCAGGAAATACTGGCCCGTGTTGCCGCCGAGCCGGCTGCCATGCTTGGCCAGATAGGCGGTCAGGCCGATCTGATCGTCCGCCGGCCAGGCGGCAATGAATTTGCCGAAGCTGCCATGCTCCTTCGAGACGCGGTCGACGAAGGCGGCGTTGTCGCGCACCGACCTGATCTTCTGCGGGTTGCGCACGATGCGGCTGTCGGATGCCAACTCGTGCCAGAAGTCGTCCGGCTGGAACAGAAGCCGCTTCGGCTCGAAGCCGAGGAACGCCTCCTCGAAACCCGGCCATTTCTGCTCGATGACACGCCACACGAAGCCGGCGGCGAAAATGCGCTCGGCAATGGTGGAGAGAATGCGGTCGTCGGGGACTTTCGCCACCGCCTTGTTGTCGGGCGCAGGGCCAAGCAGCGGAGCGAGCACCGCCTCCCCGCCCTTGCGCTTTGCCGCCCGCGCGTGGATTTTCTGGAAATCGAGCATCGTTGTCCTTGCCTGTTCGCCGCAATCTAGCACTTCACGTCCGCCCCGGCAGCCTCTACGTCTATCGATGCCGGGCGAAGGAGAAGACAGATGAACAAGATCGTCGAGGACATGGCGAACCGCTTGCTCAAGCGAAAGCCGGACGGCTTTGGTCCGCTCGAGAGCCGCGTGCTTCAATCGACGCTCGAGCGCACCACCATCACACGCGACACCAACAAGGCCGTCGCCTTCCACGAGACCTATGGCGACCGCGTCGCCGACGCGATCGCCAGGATCGGCGGCTCCTGGTCCTTCATCCTCGGCTTCCTGGCGTTTCTCGCCCTCTGGACTGCCGGCAATGCCTGGCTGCTGACGCGCGACGCCTTCGACCCCTACCCCTTCATTTTCCTCAACCTTGTGCTGTCGATGCTGGCGGCGATCCAGGCGCCGGTGATCATGATGTCGCAGAACCGCCAGACCGAGCGCGACCGCATCGACGCGGCGCACGACTACGAGGTCAATCTGAAGGCCGAGATCGAGATCATGGCCCTGCATGAAAAGCTCGACGAGCTGCGCCACAGCGAGATCATCGGCATGCGAGACGAGATCCTGCGCATGGCCGAACAGATCAGGCGCATCGACGAGAAACTGTCCGCGCGGTCGGCAACCGAATGAACGAAACCATCCACCGCCTCATCGAGCAATATGGGCTGATCGCGGTCTTCCTGGGCTGCGTCGCCGAAGGCGAAAGTGCCGCGATCCTTGGCGGTTTCTTCGCTCATCAGCACGTCTTCGTGCTGTGGCAGACTTTTGTGGCCGCCTTCCTCGGCGCCTTCGCCGGCGACACGTTCTTCTTCACCCTCGGCCGCAGCTTCGCCGAGCATCGCTATGTGAGGAGGTTGCGCAGGCGGCCGGGCTTCAGCCGCGCCTACCGCCTGCTCAACACCCATCCCAACATCTTCGTGCTGACCAACCGCTACATCTACGGCATGCGGCTGGTCGGCGGTATCGCTGCAGGCCTGTCGACCGTGCCGATGCCGCGCTTCGTCATCCTGAATGCCATCTCTTCCGCCGTCTGGGCGGCCCTGTTCAGCGCCATCGGCTATGTCTTCGGCCTGGGCGCGGAGCGCATGGTGGACCAGGCGTTCGAGCGGCATGAGCGCCTGCTCATTGCCCTTGGCGTCGGCGTCGGCGTCGCAATCATTGCCTGGCTGGTCGGCCATCATTTTGCCGGACGCGAACGCGCCAAGGAAGATCGGGCAGGATCCTGATCCGCCAGGAGTCAGATCGGCGCGCCGGTGAGGCGCTCGATCAAGGCGATTCCCCAGACCCCGCCGGCGATCACGATCGAAATCAACACCGCCAGTGACCCGCAATCCTTGGCGAGCTGGATTTCGATGTGGAATTCGCGCGAGATCGCGTCGCAGGCCGCCTCGATGCCGGTGTTGAGCACTTCGACCATGATCAACAGCAGAACCGCGCCGATCAAAAGGGCATAACCGCGCCAGGAGACCGAGATGAACCAGCCGGCTGGCAGCGCCAGCGCAAGCAAAAGCAACTCCTGCTGGAATGCCTTTTCGTGAGCGGCCAACTTGCGGAAGGCCCGAACCGAATTGATGAAAGCGTCAACCAGCCGCTGCATGCCCAGCCTCGTTTCGAGTCACGGTGAGGGGATATCGCAACGGCGGGATCAAGGG
>NZ_RZRY01000641.1:0-3602 GCF_003998035.1 Mesorhizobium sp. M2A.F.Ca.ET.039.01.1.1
GCCTTGCTTGATGAATGCCGTCTCCCCTATTGCGAGGACTGCCTCGCTGTCGGCCAGTGTTTCGAGGGCGTATTTGCGCACTATGTCGCGCAGAGCATCTGCGTCCCACTTGGCCCTCCCAAGAATGGCCTGTTGGCGCCACGGCCCGGGATCGCCGGCAGCCTCAGCCCGCATCCAGCCGGTCTTGCGGTGCTCGTCCCGGAGTAGGCCTTCAAGGAATAGTCCAGCCGAATTCGCCACACGCTCCTGAGGGAAAAGCCTCCTGATGCGGGACTTCACGTCGTGCAGTGTCGACGCCCATATTCTCAATGTCGTTTCAATCGATTCAACCACTACCAACACCCCCTTTTGGCAGTCCGGTCAGAAACGAAAAAAAGCGGAATACTGCCACTGCGAAACGCAATTGTAATACTGGCCCTCTTCGTACTTCGTCTTTTACCGATACTGTTATACCCCACACGCCATTTAGGCGGCGTACAACTCTCACATTCCGTTGCTAGAAACAAGCTTGACTTGGCAACTTCGCGTTGGCATAACCCCGGCGCAAACGAAAACGCAAACATTGCCGGCTGATGGAGAAGGATATCCATAGAAATGAGTTTGCCTTTGGCGGAGCTATATTAGTATAAAGTACTAACATCTCGCACCGACTCAGGATGTTGAGAACACCCCTACTCATGCGCTCTCATGAGTTCGGAGCAGTATTGTATTGCAGTCGGAGTGCTTCTTAGCCGGCTAGGAGCCGGTTCGCTACAAACTAAGAGAGTCGTCATCCTTTCTATAGATGACGACCGATGGCGCTTGTGGAGCGCGCGCCGGAAAGGCGCGACGTCAACTCGCACCTTACGTCATTGATATGCTTACCTGACTTGTATTTTGGTTCGACGAATACACTATTGGGCAGTTTTAACGGGGGATCCGATGAATAGGCCCTGGATATCACGCCGCCTGCGTAGATTTGTGATCAACGCAAAGGACGCCTTTTCGACCGGCTCACGCCTTCGACGGCGTTTGCTGATCGATGGATGATACGCATTCCGCGCTTGAAAGCCCGTGCCCTAGCTGCGCACGTCGAAAGCACTTCGCGACCCGCGCCAAACCGAGGCGCCGATCAAGATCGATTTGAATTTCAGGACGTTCCACCTCTCCAGCACGACTCTGCGGTCGGCGGCCAACTTAACGGGGTTCCTATGCTTGGTGTTGTACGGTGCGATCAGAAAGCGTCGAGCATAACGGCGTTTTTTGCCGAGACGACGTTCGAGAACATTTTCGTAGTCGATGAGGAACAATGTCTTCGGGCCGAAATCCGCCATCACGAGTGGCGTCGGTTGCTAGCCCAAGGAATAGACGATCAGGTTCTCATAGAACTTTTGCTGTCTCCCTACGAAGAAATAGAACGCATGTGCCGTACGCCCTCTCGGTTAGCTCTGAAAAGCCGGTTCTCACACCTTGAGGCGAAGTATGACGACTCCGGAAATCGGATTGTGCATACAGAGATCCGTGTTCCGGTGAACTCCAAGCTGGATGCCCATGGGCTGATAATGGCAGGCGGCTTCGGACGGAGACTCGGCGAGCTTACAAAGACCACACCTAAGCCGATGTTGGATGTTGGCGGGAAGCCCATCGCTGAGCATTTGGTCGACAATTTGGTAGATAATGGCGTCAGCGATATTTTCATGTCGCTCTTTTTCGAAGGAGACGTTGTAAAGGACCATTTTGGCGACGGGTCCTGTTTTGGCGCAGACGTTCGTTATTTGGAGGAAACCACACCGTTGGGCACGGCAGGCTGCCTTTCGCTTCTGCCCCGCGAGATCAAACACCCCTTACTCGTCGTCAACGGCGATGTCATAACCACTGCGCAGTTCGGCCGGCTTATCGAGTTTCACAACGCGGCCGGCTTCGACATTACCGTTAGCGTGCGTCCATTTCCGATCCAGATGCAATTTGGCGTGGTGGACCAGGTCGACGGCCTTATTTCGCGGATCCGCGAAAAGCCAAAGATCATCCACCAGATCAACGTCGCGATCTATGTGCTGTCACCGTCAGTTTTGGAGCATGTCCCAGCCGGCAAAATCGACATGCCGTCCTTGATAGAAACACTCATTCCACTTGGCTTTCGAGTGGGTGCGTTTCCACTGATCGAGGATTGGATCGACGTCGGGACAGTGCCTGAGCTTGAGCGTGCTCGAGCTAAAGTCCAGGCCGGTTATCAACGTCACGAGCTATCTGTTGAGAGCGCCAAGGTCATGGTGTTCAAGGACGCGCCGCAGCATCATAAACTTCAGGTCAACTCACCCGCTTTTTGAATCGAGCAAGAATAAGAATACCGATGCAGATCGAAGACATTTCCACGATTTCTGGCAAACGGGTGTTGGTGACTGGCGCCGACGGGTTCATCGGGTCACACCTCACCGAAGAGCTGGTGCGCCAGGGCGCAAATGTCCGAGCGCTTACGATCTACAACTCGCTTGGCACGAAAGGCTGGCTTGACCATGCTGCTCGTGACATCCGCAAGGCTATCGATTACCGCCCGGGAGACATCCGCGATCCCTTCTTTGTGAACTCCATCACGAAGGATGTCGACGTGGTCTTTCACCTGGCCGCCTTGATCGCCATACCCTATTCCTACGTGGCGCCACAGGCCTACGTCGAAACTAACGTTGGCGGAACGACCAACGTTGTTGAGGCTGCGAAGTCCAACTCTGTGGAACGTTGTATCATCACTTCGACCAGCGAGGTTTATGGCACTGCACGCTCGGTTCCTATAACCGAGGACCATCCGCTACAGCCGCAGAGTCCGTATTCGGCCTCGAAAATTGGGGCGGATACGATAGCGCTCTCCTATTTTAACAGCTTCAACACGCCGGTTTCGGTAGTCCGCCCGTTCAATACCTACGGTCCAAGACAATCAGCTCGGGCAGTCTTGCCAACAATCATCACGCAAATCGCCGCGGGGATCACGTCAATCAAGCTCGGGGATACGCGGCCGACGCGTGACTTCAATTATGTCAAGGATACGGTTTCTGGTTTCATAGCACTGGCCAAATCGGCCAAAGCCATCGGTCACGTTACCAATCTCGCATCAAACTATGAGATCTCAGTCGGCGATGCCGTGGAACTTGTTGCCCGCAAGATGGGCGTGGAGGTTACGATCGAGAGGGACGCGGCCCGCCTGCGTCCAAAAGCGAGCGAGGTCGAGCGCCTGTGGGGCGACAATCGTCTTGCATTTACCCGGTCAGGCTGGAAGCCGACCTACGGCGGTCTCGACGGATTTGAGCGCGGGATTGAAGAAACGATCGCCTGGTTTCGCGATCCGGACAATCTCGCACTCTACAGCCCCGGCCGCTACGAAGTGTGACCATGCAGAACCTGTCCACTATCCCGCTCGCCGTACCGAATATCGGTCCTGAAGACATTGAATCTGTCAATGTCGCGATGATCGATGGCTGGGTGTCATCCGTCGGCCCGGACGTTCCTGCTTTTGAACAGGCAGTGGCCTCTGCGAGCGGCACTTCGTCCGCCGTGGCGGTAGCTTCTGGAACCGCAGCTCTCATGATCGCGTTGCGTGCCTTGGGGATCGGCCGCGGTGATCTGGTTCTATG
>NZ_RZRY01000642.1:0-3591 GCF_003998035.1 Mesorhizobium sp. M2A.F.Ca.ET.039.01.1.1
GGTGCTGCCTTCGGCGCGGCCCTGGTCGCGGTGCTGATCTTCATGTTCGCGCCGCGCTCGGGCGTCTTCGTCATCGTGCTGACCGCTGCGTACGGCGCTTTCGCCTACACGCTCTATTCGATCGCCGTCGCGCATGCCAACGACCATGCTCGCGCTGAGGACTTCGTCAAGGTTTCGGGCGGCCTGTTGCTGCTCTACGGCTTCGGCACGATGATCGGCCCGCTTTTGGCCGCGGCCTTGATGGGTTCGGTGCGTCCGGAGGGGCTTTTCCTGGCAACTGCGCTCGCTCATCTCAGCCTCGCCGGCTACACGCTGCTGCGTATCCGCGCCCGCGCGCCGGTGCCGATCGAAAACCGCGATGCGTTCAAGACGCAGCCCGCGGACCGCGCCGTCACGCCCGAAGCAACCCGGCTCGATCCGCGCAGAAAGATTGAAACCAATAGTTGAGATTCCGAAAACTTTGCCCCACAAATAACGGCATGATGTTTTCTGACGCCTTTGTGGCGATAGCCGACCCCAATCGGCGCTATCTCTTGGAAGAACTCCGGCGCGGCCCGAAGACGGTGAACGAACTGGCGGCCGGATTGCCCGTCTCGCGCCCGGCTGTTTCCCAGCATCTGAAGGTTCTGCTCGATGCCGGCCTTGTCAATGCCAAGGCCGAAGGCACCAGGCGCGTCTATACTGTCAGCAGCGCCGGCTTCCTTAGGCTGAACATCTGGCTCGACCAGTTCTGGGAAACGGCGCCGGGGGAATGATCTAAACCGCGTCGCGATCTTTCAGAT
Organism: Mesorhizobium sp. M2A.F.Ca.ET.039.01.1.1; assembly: GCF_003998035.1. Taxonomy (NCBI): domain Bacteria; kingdom Pseudomonadati; phylum Pseudomonadota; class Alphaproteobacteria; order Hyphomicrobiales; family Phyllobacteriaceae; genus Mesorhizobium; species Mesorhizobium sp. M2A.F.Ca.ET.039.01.1.1. Next base: position 783 of record NZ_RZRY01000642.1, read on the forward strand.
TCGCTCCACGCTTAGGTTTTTGATTTCACGCATGTCTTTGTCCTCGATACCGGTTCCCACTTTCGGGAGACATGCTTTAGCCGTTGTTGTAGGGGAAGAACTTGAAATAGGGCTGCGCTTCCTCGACCACGCGGGCAAAGGATGGGCGCGCCAGCAGACGATCGTGATAGCGTTTCAGCGTCGGAAACCTGTCGCCGAACGGTTCAACCTTGTTGGCATAGAACAAGGCGGGTGAGGCCGAGCAGTCGGCCATGGTGAAGGTGTCGCCGACCGCCCAGATTTTTTCCTGCATCTCCTTTTCGACGATGTCATAGGCGTTGCGCAACTGCGCGCGGCTTTCCTCGACGCCGAATGGATCGGTCTGCTTCTTTGGCCGCAGCCGGTCGCCGACGATCTTCTGCATCGGCGCCTGCACGTAGAAATCATAGAAGCGGTCGGCCTGACGGACCTGAAGGGCAAAGTCGATGTCGGTGGGCACCAGCGTGACAGGCCCGGGATAATGCGCAGCCAGATATTCAATGATGATGGTCGATTCCAGCAGCGTTCGCTCGCGCGCATCGTCGCGCAGCGCCGGCATCTTGCCAGTCGGCGACACTTTCAGGAACGCCGCGCGCGAGGCCTGGTCGCCGAGATTGACGATGACCGGATTGAATGGCGTGTCGTTCTCGTAGAACGCGATCAGTGGCTTCCAGCAAAACGAAGCCAGCGGGTGGAAATGGAAAGTCAGGGACATGCTTGGCCTCTTTGTCGCCTTCAATCACGGTTGAAGAATTCACCTGTCGCATGCCGGCCGCGTCAAGTTCCGGCCGTTCGGCGCGATAGCGTCGATGATCTGCCGCCAGTCGTTGCGGTGCAGCTCATGGCCGCCGCCTTCGATCTTGACCAGCCTTGCGCCGGGAACCACCTTTGCCAACGCCTCGCCATGTTCGATCGGAAAGAGCGGATCGGCGGTGCCGTGGATGACGAGCAGCGGTGCCATCAGGTCTCGCACCGTCCGTTTCGGGCCGCCGCCCTTGAGCAGGAAATGGTTGGTCGCGCTGGCGAGGCCGCCGGAGCGATCATAGTCCGCCTCGATCATCGCGTGCGTGCGTTCCTCGTCGAATGGATGGCGCGTGCTGGCGATCGCGCGGGCGTCCTTGACCATGAAGTCGAGCACCTGCTTCCTGTTCGACCAGTCGACGTCGCCGCCTTGCGCCGAATGCTCCTTGTAGGCTTCGGTCGGTCCGGGCAGGCCGGACGTATCGACGCCGAGCGGCGAAGATGAGATCACGGTGAGCGCGCTGACGCGTTCAGGATATTTCAGCGCCACGTTCTGCGCGAGCATGCCGCCCATCGACAGGCCGACGACATGCCCCTTGCCGACGCCGTGGTCATCGAGCACCTGGATCGCATCGTCCACCATATCCCCGAAATTGTAGGGCGGCGTGCCCGGCGGGTATTTCGTCGACAGTCCAGTGTCGCGGTTGTCGTAGCGGATGACAAAGCGGCCGCGCCTGGCGAGTTGCCGGCAGAAGGCTTCCGGCCACCACAGCATCGAGGCCATGGCGCCCATGATCAGAAGGATCGGCGGATCTTTCGGACTGCCGAAGCTTTCCGAAACGATGTCGGGGCGCTGCGCCGCGTAGGTCATCTGCTCCTCCAATCCGATTGCATTTTGCAATCAGTTGCACGATAGTGAAACCGATATCATAATGCAACTGGTTTTTCTGGAGACTGCCATGAACATCGACCGCCGGTCCGGTTGCCCGATCAATCTGTCGCTCGAAGTGTTCGGCGACCGTTGGAGCCTGATCATCCTGCGCGACGTGATCTTTGGCGGCCGGCGCCATTTTCGCGAGCTGCTCAATGGCTCGCTGGAGGGCATCGCCTCCAACATCCTGGCCGACCGGCTGAAGCGGCTGATGGCGCTCGGCCTGCTGACCAAGGCCGACGACCCCAGCCACAAGCAGAAGGCGATCTACAGCCTGACCGAGATGGCGATCACGCTGGTGCCGATCATGGCGCAGCTCGGCGCCTGGGGACGCGTCTGGCTGCCGGTCAGCGAAGAATTGTCGATCCGCGCCGAGCTGCTCGAAAAGGGCGGTCCGCCGCTATGGGAGCAATTCATGGACGAGTTGCGCCATGAGCATCTAGGCGCGCCTTCGAGGACGCCGCCCGGCGCGCCGAGCGTGCGCCAGCAGTTGCGGGCCGCTTATGAGGCCGTCGTCGAGCGCAAGGCCGAGGAACTTCGCCACATCAAGACAGAGGCTTGAAGCCCGTTGCGCGGATCGGGTGCAGCGCGCCGCGATTTAAAGCATGTCTCTCGAAAGTGGAACCGGTTTCGGGATAAGACATGCGTATCAAAGACCTAAAGCGCATGGAGCGAATCCGAAGGATCACGACGCGCTTTAAGCTGAAGGGGACGCACGTAAGCGCGTCAGATGCCCTCGCCGGCGAGCTCTTCCGAAAGCGTTGAAACCTGGTCCTGGGCGCTGCGCATCATCGGATAGATCGCCAGCACCTTTTGCCAGGCCTCCAGCGCCGACTGTTTGTGGCCGGTCTCGGACATGATCTGGGCGAGGCCCGAAAGCGCGCCGAAATGGCGCGGCTCGAGTTGCAGGGTGCGGTCGATGTCGGCCATCGACTTCCCGTAATTCTTCATCAGGAAATGCACGGTGGCGCGCCGGTTCCAGCCTTCGGCATAGTCGGGCTGCAAGGTCACGACCTGGTCGAGGAAATCGAGCGCGACGTCGAATTTCTGGTCTTCCGTCGCCTTTTGCGCCCATTGCATCATCAGGTCGATCGAGGCGCTGCCGGACTGGTTCCATTC
>NZ_RZRY01000643.1:0-3591 GCF_003998035.1 Mesorhizobium sp. M2A.F.Ca.ET.039.01.1.1
AGTCAAAAAAATAACGAGTGTTCAAAATGGGAGTCCTGAACATGAAAAGACTGACCTTCATGCTTGCCGCCGTCGCCGGCCTGGCGATCTCCGCCAGCGGCGCGCTGGCCGACACCACCATCAAGCTGGTCGAGGTCATCACCAGCCCGCCGCGCACCGAATTCCTGAAGAAGCAGATCGCCGAATTCGAGAGCGCCAATCCAGGCATCAAGGTGGAGGTGGTCTCGCTGCCCTGGGGCCAGGCCTTCGAAAAATTCCTCACCATGGTGCAGGCCGGCGACACGCCCGATGTCGTCGAGATGCCGGAGCGCTGGATGGGCCTTTACGCCAACAACGGCCAGCTCGAGGATCTCGGCCCCTACATGGCCAAGTGGGATGACGCCAAGACGCTCGGCGACCGCGCCAAGCAGTTCGGCTCGACGGTCAACAACACCCAGTTCATGATCCCCTACGGCTATTATGTGAACGCGCTGTTCTGGAACAAGAAGCTGTTCAAGGAAGCCGGCCTGGACCGGCCGCCGGCAACGCTGGACGAGTTCGTCGACTTCTCCAAGAAGATCTCGGCCATCCCCGGCAAATATGGCTACTGCCTGCGCGGCGGCCCCGGCGCCTTCAACGGCATGCACATGTTCATGAACATCGCCGACGGCAAGGGTGGCTATTTCACCGAGGACGGTGTCTCGACCATCAATGATGAAGGCTCGGTGAAAGGCCTGCAGATGCTGGCCGACATGTACAAGAACGGCCTGGCGCCGAAGGATGCCGTGAGCTGGGGCTTCAACGAAACGGTGACAGGCTTCTATTCCGGCACCTGCGCCATGCTCAACCAGGATCCCGACGCGCTGCTCGGCATCGCCGACAAGATGAGCGCCGACGACTTCGCCGTCGCGCCGTTGCCGGTCGGCCCGAGCGGCAAATCCTATCCGACGCTGGGCTATGCCGGCTGGGCGATGTTCTCCAACTCGCAGCACAAGGACGAGACCTGGAAGCTGATGGCCACGCTTCTGTCGCCCAAGGACAATCTGGAATGGGCCAAGGAAGTCGGCGTCATTCCGATCCACAACGGCGCCGACCAGGACGCGCATTTCAAGACCGAGCAGTTCAAGGGCTGGTTCACCGAACTCAGCGACAGCTCCAAATATGAAATGGTGACGCCGCCGACGCATCTGGAAAATCTCGGCAACTTCGTCGACCAGGTGGCGATCAAGAATTTCCAGGAAGTTCTGCTCGGCCAGAAACCGGCCAAGGACGTGGCCGACGAGTGGGCCAAGTTCCTGACCAAGGAGCAGCAGGACTGGCTGGCCAAGAACAAGAAGTAAGCTCAGGTTCTTCCTTCTCCCCGTTTCACGGGGAGAAGGTGGCCCGATAGGGCCGGATGAGGGGCAGCGCCAGCATTTCTAGGTTCGCGCCGCCCCTCATCTGCCTCCCCTCCTTGGCAGCAGCTGCGCCGCTGCTACGGAGGGTGAACCGGCATCTTCTCCTGTAGAACGGGAGAAGGACGCTGTCGCCTACGCCAGCACCCACCTATCACCCCGTAGAGCAAAAAACTTATGACCTACGCAGTGTCCGAAATCCGATCCGCGGCCCGGCCGCGCAAGCGACGGCTGGGCAAGGCCGCGATCGAGCCATGGCTCTATCTTTCGCCGGCTATTGTCCTGCTGGTTCTGGTGCTGTTGGTGCCATTGATCATCGGCATCAGTTATTCCTTCCGCAAATTCTCGGCCTTCAAGTCGCAATATGTCGGCCTTGCTCAATACCAGGCGATGTTCTCCGACCATGTGCTCGGCCAGGCGCTGATCAACACGCTGTGGTGGACCGTCGCCAGCCTGTTCTTCCAGTTTTTCCTTGGCCTGGGCCTGGCGCTGCTGCTCGACAAGCCGTTCTACGGCCGCAAGGTCGTGCAGGCTGTCGTCTTCCTGCCCTGGGCGGTGCCGTCCTTTCTCTCGGGCCTCACCTGGGCGTGGCTGTTCAACCCGATCATCGGGCCGCTGCCGCATTGGCTCTTCGCGCTCGGCCTCAAGGCCGAACCGACCAACGTGCTCTCCGACCCCGCCACCGCCATGTGGGGGCCGATCGTCGCCAACATCTGGTTCGGCATCCCCTTCTTTGCCATCACGCTGCTCGCCGCGCTGAAGTCGATCCCGTCCGAACTGCATGAGGCCGCGGCCATCGACGGCGCCTCGCCCTGGCAGCGCTTCACCAAGGTGACGCTGCCCTTCCTTGCGCCCACCATCGTCATCACGGTCATGCTGCGCACCATCTGGATCGCCACCTTCGCCGATTTGATCTTCGTCATGACCGAGGGCGGGCCGGCCGGCTCGACCAGCACGGTGCCGGTTTACATCTATGTCAGCGCCTTCAAGTCGCTCGACAAAGGCTACGCCTCGGCGGTCGCGGTGCTGCTTCTGGCGCTCCTGATCGTCTACGCCATCGGGCTGATCGCCATCCGCCGCACGCTGGTGAGGCACGTCTGATGATCGCCGGTCGCTCCACCTCCTCGCGCATCTTCGGCGGCATCGGCCTCTACGCGGCCATCGCGGCTTACGTGATCTTCGCGCTGTTCCCCATCTTCTGGACGCTGAAGATCTCGGTGACGCCCGAGCGCCTGCTCTATTCCGAAGGCATCACCTTCTGGCCGTCGGAGACGACGCTAAAGAATTTCGCCACCGTGCTCGAGGCCTCCAACTTCCCGCGCTATTTCCTCAACAGCGTCATCGTCTCGGTGTCGACGGCCGCGTTCGTCACCGTCATCGCCACGCTTGCCGGTTACGCCATGTCGCGCTTCACCTTCCGCGGGAAGGCGACTTTGGCGATCCTGTTGCTGCTCACCCAGACCTTCCCGCTTGTCATGGTCATCCCGCCTATCTACCGCATCATGGGCGATCTGGGTCTCACCAACAGCCTGATCGGCCTGATCATCATCTACACCGCCTTCAACACGGCCTTCGCCACCTTCCTGATGCAATCCTTTTTCGACGGTATCCCGAAGGATCTCGAGGAAGCGGCGATGATCGACGGCTGCACCCGCGCCCAGGCGATGCGCCGGGTGATCGTGCCGCTGACCTTGCCCGGCATGGGCGCCACGCTCGGCTTCGTCTTCACCGCCGCCTGGAGCGAATTGCTGTTCGCGCTGATGCTGATCTCCAGCGACGAGCAGAAGACCTTTGCCGTCGGCCTGCTCACCTTCATCGGCAAGTTCGCCGTCGACTGGGGGCAGATGATGGCGGCCTCCATCCTGGCGCTGATCCCGGTCTGCGTCTTCTTCGCTTTCCTGCAACGTTATCTCGTCACCGGCCTTACCGCTGGCGCGGTCAAAGGATAAAAGATGGCTTCCGTCACCCTGCAAAACGTCGAGAAGGATTACGGCTCGCTGCGCATCCTGCATGGCGTCGATCTGGAGATCGCCGACGGCGAGTTCGTCGTGCTGGTCGGCCCGTCCGGCTGCGGCAAGTCCACGCTGCTGCGCATGATCGCCGGCCTCGAAGAGGTCACCGGCGGCGAGATCCATATCGGCGAGCGGCTGGTCAACGATGTCGCGCCCAAGGACCGCGACATTGCCATGGTGTTCCAGTCCTACGCGCTCTATCCGCA
>NZ_RZRY01000644.1:0-3582 GCF_003998035.1 Mesorhizobium sp. M2A.F.Ca.ET.039.01.1.1
CCTTAGTGTTGCCGGTGCAGTCGAAGGTGTAGTCGGCGCCGCCGATCTGGTCGGCGCCGCGCTTGGTCATGTTGACCAGGTAAGGCACGATGTCGCCATCGATCTCCTTCGGATTGACGAAATGCGTCATGCCGAATTTCTCGCCCCAGGCCTTCTTGTCGTTGTTGACATCGACGCCGATGATCATGTCGGCGCCGGCAAGGCGAAGCCCCTGGATGACGTTGAGGCCAATGCCGCCAAGACCGAAGACGACGGCGGTCGCGCCCTGTTCGACCTTGGCGGTGTTGATGACGGCGCCGATGCCGGTGGTGACCCCGCAGCCGATGTAGCAGATCTTGTCGAAGGGGGCGTCTGGGTTGACCTTGGCGACCGCGATCTCCGGCAGCACGGTGAAGTTGGAGAAGGTCGAGCAGCCCATGTAATGGAAGAGTTTTTCGCCGCCGAGCGAGAAGCGCGAGGTGCCGTCGGGCATCAGGCCTTGTCCTTGAGTGGCACGGATGGCGGTGCACAGATTGGTCTTGCGCGACAGGCAGGACGGGCACTGCCGGCATTCGGGCGTATAGAGCGGGATGACGTGGTCGCCCTTCCTGACCGAGGTGACGCCCTTGCCGACATCGACGACGATGCCGGCGCCCTCATGGCCCAGGATCGCCGGAAAGATGCCTTCCGGATCGGCGCCCGACAGGGTGAATTCGTCGGTGTGGCAGATGCCGGTCGCCTTCACCTCGACCAGAACCTCGCCATCGCGCGGGCCTTCAAGGTCCACCTCCATGATCTCCAGCGGCTTTCCGGCGGCGACGGCAACGGCGGCACGCGTTTTCATGAGGCATTCCTCCCAAGCGATCTGTAAGTTTTAGCTAACGGCAGGCTGCCCGTGGCGAATGCCAGCCTGCCATCCCTTTGATCGCAAGCTTAGCGAGTTCCGCTCCGGCGGCCAACGTCTCTTGCGACGTTTTTCGGCGCGGTTTCTGCAATCGTCGCCGGGGGACGCCGGCCTGCGGACACTTGAGGCGCGCCGGAATTATCCATAGAACTGGTCCGCTTCGCCGGAGGAACGACATCCGAATGTTCAAGAAGATCCTGATCGCCAATCGCGGCGAGATCGCCTGTCGCGTCATCAAGACGGCGCGCAAGATGGGCATTGCCACCGTCGCGGTCTATTCGGATGCCGATCGCGATGCCGTGCATGTCGAAATGGCCGACGAGGCGGTGCATATCGGGCCTTCGCCGGCGGCACAGAGCTATCTGCTTCCGGAGAAGATCATCGCCGCCTGCAAGGAAACCGGCGCCGAGGCCGTCCATCCGGGCTACGGCTTCCTGTCGGAGCGCGCCTCATTTTGCGAGGCGCTGGAGAAAGAAGGCATCGTCTTCATCGGACCGAAGCCCAAGGCCATCAAGGCGATGGGCGACAAGATCGAATCGAAGAAGTTCGCCAGCGAAGCCAAGGTCTCGACCGTGCCTGGATGGCTGGGCGTCATCGAAGACGCCGACCATGCCGAGCGGATCGCCGGCGAGATCGGCTATCCGGTCATGATCAAGGCCTCGGCCGGCGGCGGCGGCAAGGGCATGCGCATCGCCTGGAGCGAGGCGGAGGTGCGCGACGGCTTCGACCGGGCGCGTTCGGAGGCGAAAAGCTCCTTCGGCGACGACCGCGTCTTCATCGAGAAATTCGTCGTCGATCCGCGCCATATCGAGATCCAGGTGCTGGCCGACGCGCATGGCACGGCGCTCTATCTCGGCGAGCGCGAGTGCTCGATCCAGCGCCGCAACCAGAAAGTGGTCGAGGAGGCGCCGTCGCCATTCCTCGACGCCAAGATCAGGAAGGCGATGGGCGAGCAGGCGGTGGCGCTAGCGAAAGCCGTCGACTACCAGAGCGCCGGCACCGTCGAGTTCATCGTCGACAAGGACAAGAACTTCTATTTCCTTGAAATGAATACGCGATTGCAGGTCGAGCACCCGGTGACCGAACTGGTCACCAGCATCGACCTGGTCGAGCAGATGATCCGCGTCGCCGCCGGCGAGAAGCTCGGCATCAAGCAGAGCGACGTGAAGCTCAACGGCTGGGCGGTGGAGAGCCGCCTCTATGCCGAGGATCCTTTCCGCAACTTCCTCCCGTCGATCGGCCGGCTGACCCGCTACAGGCCGCCGCAGGAGGGCACGTTCGGCGACATCGTCATCCGCAACGATACCGGCGTCACCGAAGGCTCCGAAATCTCGATGTTCTATGACCCGATGGTGGCGAAGCTCTGCACCTGGGCGCCGACAAGGCTGGAGGCCATCGACGCCATGTCGGAGGCGCTCGACAGCTTCGTCGTCGACGGCATCGAGCACAACATCCCGTTCCTTTCGGCGCTGATGCAGCACCCGCGCTGGCGTGAGGGGCGGCTGTCGACCGGCTTCATCGCCGAGGAATATCCGGACGGTTTTTCCCCGGTCGCGCCGGATGGCGAGGAGAGGGCGGTTTTCGCCGCCGTCGCAACAGCGATCGAACTTTTGCGCCGCGACCGGCTCGATCGGCTGAGCGGCCGCCTGGCGCCGCATTCCGGCCATCTCAAGCGCGACTGGGTGGTGAAGATCGGCGCGGACTATTTTCCGGTCGCGATCGTCGACGGCATGGTCTCGATCCCGATGGAGGTCGATCTGTTGATCGACGGCGGCAAGCCGCTGACCGTTGCCTCCGACTGGCGGCCGGGCGACGGGCTCTGGCAGGGCAAGGTCGGCGGCGACAAGGTCGTCGCACAGATCCGTCCGATGCTGAACGGCTTGCGCGTTGCCTGGAAAGGCATGTCGGTGACGGCGCGCGCGATGCTGCCACGCACTGCCGAGCTCGAAAGGCTGATGCCTGAGAAACTGCCGCCGGACACTTCGAAGATGCTGCTCTGCCCGATGCCGGGCCTCGTCGTCTCGATCGCGGTGGCCGAGGGCCAAGAGGTCAAGGCCGGCGAGACGCTTGCCGTGGTCGAGGCCATGAAGATGGAAAATGTGCTGCGTGCCGAGCGCGACCTCACGATAGCCAAGCTCAACGCCAAGCCAGGCGACAGCCTGGCGGTCGATGCGGTGATCATGGAGTTCGCCTGAGAAGAGGCGGTAGCCAGCCGGCCTAAGCCTGTGCCCTGTCGGTCATTTGTGCTGGACTGGCACGGCCGCGTCCGGGACAATACATCTCAACAGATTGAGTCTTTGGGACAGCGCGAAAAAACATGGCGGATGAACGACTTCCACGCGATCCGTTGCAGCGCGAAGCAGCCGTGAGGGCCGCGCGGCCGGAAGCGCCGGCGCGGACCTTTATCCATTTGCGCGTGCACTCGGCCTATTCGCTGCTCGAAGGCGCGCTTCAGCTTGGCGCGATCGTCGGCCATGCGGTCAAGGACGAGGCGCCGGCGATAGCGGTCACCGACACCAACAATTTGTTCGGCGCGCTGGAATTCGCCCAGAAGGCGGTCAAGGACGGCGTCCAGCCGATCATCGGCTGCCAGGTCGATCTCGCCTTTTCCGGCGAGGCGAGCGACGGCCAGCGCGACCGTCGCCGGCATGGGCCGGAGATGTCGCCGGTCGTGCTGATCGCCGCCAGCGAGGCTGGCT
>NZ_RZRY01000645.1:0-3580 GCF_003998035.1 Mesorhizobium sp. M2A.F.Ca.ET.039.01.1.1
CATCAGCCCCGCGAACCGCTCCTCCGAAGCCTTGTCCAGCCCCGCCGTCGGCTCATCCAGCAGCCATACCGGTCTATGGCTGACCAGAAGCTTGGCGATCGACACCCGCCGCCTTTGCCCGGTCGACAGATAGCCGAAGGGCAGATGCCCGAGCCCGCCGAGCGCCACCGTCTCCAGCGCCTCCTCGACGCTCAATGCCGGTTCGCCCTGGAAGGCCCGCCAGAAGCCGAGATTCTCCTCGACGCTGAGCGCCGTCTTCATCGCGTTGAGATGGCCGAGATAGTGCGAGGCGGAGGCGACCGTCGGGAAAGCCTCGCCACCGCCTTCGACCAGCACCTTGCCCCGGGCAACCGGCAGCAGCCCGGCGACTACCCTCAGCAGGGTCGATTTGCCCGAGCCGTTCGGCCCGGTGACGATGAGCGCTTCGCCCTTGTCGAGCGCAAAGCCGATGCCGGAAAAAACCGCCTCGCCGCCGCGCTCGCCGCCCAGATTTTCGGCGATCAGCCGCATCATTGCCCGTTCCGAAAGCACCGTTTCGCAGCCGTCGCCGCATCGCACAAATTTGCCTTTTGTCTGTCTAGAACTATTCCAGGAAATTCTCTATATGCGGTTCATCCGTGCCAGCGGTCGGCGCGGGAACAGAATTAGCGCCGAACCAGCGCACGCGCCGCCTTGAACGGCTCGGGTTGCTTGGGAGCGGACAGCGGAAATGGCCGTACCCGCACCTTTGCGCGTGATTGCATGCCATCGGCGTCCGTTCCCTTTCAGGCTGAACAGACAAGGACGGATCGCACGTGTCAAAATCCCTCGACAGTTTCAATTGCCGCCGCACCCTGACCGCGGGTGGTGCGGACTATGTCTATTTCGACCTCGTTGAGGCCGAGAAGAATGGCCTCACCGGCATCGCCCAGCTGCCCTATTCTATGAAGGTGCTGCTGGAGAACCTGCTCCGCAACGAAGACGGCCGCTCCGTCACCAAGGAGAGCATCCAGGCGGTCGCCGCCTGGCTGGCCGACAAGGGCACCGCCGGCGTCGAGATCGCCTATCGCCCTGCCCGCGTGCTGATGCAGGACTTCACCGGGGTTCCGGCCGTGGTCGACCTCGCCGCCATGCGCGACGGCATCAAGGCGCTCGGCGGCGATCCGGAAAAGATCAACCCGCTGGTGCCAGTCGACCTCGTCATCGACCATTCCGTCATCGTCGACGAGTTCGGCACGCCGATGGCCTTCGCCCGCAATGTCGAGCTCGAATATGAGCGCAACGAGGAGCGCTACAAGTTCCTGAAATGGGGCCAGCAGGCCTTCCGCAACTTCCGCGTCGTGCCGCCCGGCACCGGCATCTGCCACCAAGTCAATCTCGAATATCTGGGACAGGTCGTGTGGACCAACAGCGAGGATGGCGAGACGGTCGCCTATCCCGACACCTGCGTCGGCACCGATTCGCACACCACCATGATCAATGGCCTCGGTGTGCTCGGCTGGGGCGTCGGCGGCATCGAGGCCGAGGCCGCGATGCTCGGCCAGCCGGTCTCCATGCTTCTGCCGGAGGTCATCGGCTTCCGCCTCACCGGCAGGCTCAAGGAAGGCGTCACCGCCACCGACCTGGTGCTCACCGTCACCCAGATGCTGCGCAAGAAGGGCGTCGTCGGCAAGTTCGTCGAGTTCTTCGGCCCCGGCCTCTCCAACATGACGCTGGCCGACCGCGCCACCATCGGCAACATGGCGCCGGAATATGGCGCGACCTGCGGCTTCTTCCCGGTCGACTCGGAAACCATCCGCTACCTCACCATGTCCGGCCGCGAGGAGAACCGCATCGCCCTGGTCGAGGCCTATTCGAAGGCGCAAGGCATGTGGCGTGACGCCGGCTCCGCCGATCCGGTCTTCACCGACCTGCTCGAACTCGACCTCGGCGACGTCGTGCCGTCGATGGCCGGGCCGAAGCGCCCCGAGGGCCGCGTCGCCCTGCAGGACGTTCCGGCCGGCTTCGCCAAGGCGATGGAGACCGAATACAAGAAGGCCGCCGAGACCTCGAAGCGCTATGCCGTCGAAGGCACCGGCCACGATCTTGGCCATGGCGACGTCGTCATCGCCGCCATCACGTCCTGCACCAACACCTCGAACCCGAGCGTGCTCATCGGCGCCGGCCTCTTGGCCCGCAACGCCAACCGGCGCGGCCTGAAGCAGAAGCCGTGGGTGAAAACCTCGCTCGCCCCCGGCAGCCAGGTGGTGGCCGAATATCTGGAAAAATCCGGCCTGCAGAAGGAGCTCGACCAGATCGGCTTCAACCTGGTCGGCTTCGGCTGCACCACCTGCATCGGCAATTCCGGCCCGCTGCCGGCGCCGATTTCCAAGACCATCAACGACAAGGGCCTGATCGCAGCCGCGGTGCTTTCCGGCAACCGCAACTTCGAAGGCCGCGTCTCGCCGGATGTGCAGGCGAACTACCTCGCCTCGCCGCCGCTGGTGGTGGCGCATGCGCTGGCCGGCACGGTGACCAAGGACCTGACCACCGAGCCGCTCGGCGAGGGCAGCGACGGCAAGCCGGTCTATCTCAAGGACATCTGGCCGACCTCGGCCGAGATCCAGGAGTTCATCGAGAAGAACGTCACCCGCGAGCTGTTCGCCCGCAAATATGCCGACGTCTTCAAGGGCGACGCCTACTGGCAGAAGGTCAAGGCGCCGGAAGGCCAGACCTATGCCTGGGACGACCATTCGACCTATGTGCAGAACCCGCCCTATTTCGCCGGCGTGGGCCGCGCCTTCGGCAAGGTCGGCGACATCAAGGGCGCGCGCGTGCTCGGCCTCTTCGGCGACAAGATCACCACCGACCACATCTCGCCCGCGGGTTCGATCAAGGCCGCATCGCCGGCAGGCAAGTACCTCACCGAGCATGGCGTCGGCGTCGCCGACTTCAACCAGTACGGCACGCGGCGCGGCAACCATGAGGTGATGATGCGCGGCACCTTCGCCAACATCCGCATCCGCAACCACATGCTGGGCGAGAACGGCCGCGAGGGCGGCTACACGATCCACTATCCTTCCAAGGAGGAGATGTCGATCTACGACGCCGCCATGGAGTACAAGAAGGACGGCGTGCCGCTGGTGATCTTCGCCGGCGTCGAATACGGCAACGGCTCCTCGCGCGACTGGGCGGCCAAGGGAACGAACCTCCTCGGTGTCCGCGCGGTCATCGCCCAGTCCTTCGAGCGCATCCATCGCTCGAACCTGGTCGGCATGGGCGTCATCCCCTTCGTCTTCGAGGAAGGCACCTCATGGGCTTCCCTCAATCTGAAGGGCGACGAGCTGGTCGAGATCGACGGCCTGGACGCGATCAAGCCGCGCCAGAAGATGGTCGCCAAGGTGACCTATGGCGACGGCACGGTGAAGAACCTGCCGATCATCTGCCGCATCGATACGCTGGATGAGCTCGACTACTTCAAGAACGGCGGCATTTTGCAGTACGTGCTGCGCGATCTGGCCGCTTAGTAGGGGAATAAGGGAGTAGGGGAGTAAGGGAATAGGGCAGTAGGGAAGTCACCCGCTGCCGATCCTCTTCCCCCTACTCCCCTACTCCCCTACTC
>NZ_RZRY01000646.1:0-3578 GCF_003998035.1 Mesorhizobium sp. M2A.F.Ca.ET.039.01.1.1
GAACCGAACCATCAACCGTTTACCCCCACCCCGATCGGCTTTGCCGATCGACCCTCCCCACAAGGGGGAGGGTAAAGGAGGCGTCCCATGAACATCCTCGAACGCTATCACGCCATGGAATACGGTCCGGCGCCGGAAGCCCGCAACGAGGCCGATGCCTGGCTCGCCGGTTGCGATTTTTCCAAGGCGCTGTTCATCGACGGCGCCTGGAAAGCGGCGGCCGGCGGCAAGATTTTCGAGACCAGCGAGCCGTCCTCCGGCAAGCTGCTTGCGAAGGTCTCGGATGCCGGCGCGGCCGACATCGATGCCGCGGTTACCGCCGCCGCCAAGGCGCTGCCAAAATGGTCGGCTTCCTCCGGCTACGCCCGCGCAAAAATCCTCTACGCCATCGGCCGCGCCATGCAGCGCCACCAGCGCCTGTTTGCGGTGCTGGAATCGATCGACAACGGCAAACCGATCCGCGAAAGCCGTGACATCGACGTGCCGCTGGCGATCCGCCATTTCATCCATCATGCCGGCTGGGCGCAGACGCTCGAGAAGGATTTTCCCGACCATAAGCCGGTCGGCGTCGTCGGCCAGGTCATTCCGTGGAACTTCCCGCTGCTGATGCTGGCCTGGAAGATCGCGCCGGCTCTGGCCGCCGGCTGCACGGTGGTGCTGAAGCCGGCCGAGTTCACGCCGCTCACCGCGATCCTGTTTGCCGAGATCTGCGAGCGAGCCGGCGTGCCGAGGGGTGTTGTCAACATCGTCCAGGGCGGGCCTGAGGCGGGCGCGGCCATCGTCAATCATCCCGGCGTGCAGAAGATCGCCTTCACCGGCTCATCGGAAGTCGGCAAGATCATCCGCAAGGCGACCGCCGGCTCAGGGAAAAAACTGTCGCTGGAACTCGGCGGCAAATCGGCCTTCATCGTCTTCGAGGATGCCGATCTCGACAGCGCCGTGGAGGGTCTGGTCGACGGCATCTGGTTCAACCAGGGCCAGGTCTGCTGCGCCGGCTCGCGCCTCCTGGTGCAGGAGGGTATCGCCGAGGCCTTCATCGCCAAGGTCAAGGTCAGGATGAGCCGGCTGCGCGTCGGCAGCCCGCTCGACAAGAACGCCGATATCGGCCCGCTTGTCGACCGCACCCAGCTCGACCGCGTCAAGGGCTTGATCGCCGAGGGCGCGAAGCAGGGCGCCGTATGCTGGCAGCCGGACGCCGCTTTGCCGTCCTCCGGCTATTATCACCTGCCGACGCTGGCGACGTCTGTTTCGCCGGCTAATATTCTCGCGCAGGAAGAGGTGTTCGGTCCGGTGCTGGCGACCATGACCTTCCGCAACACCGAGGAAGCGATCGAGCTTGCCAACAACACGCGCTACGGCCTTGCCGCTTCCGTGTGGAGCGAGAACGTTAATCTGGCCCTGCATGTCGCGCCGCAGTTGAAGGCCGGCGTCGTCTGGGTCAACGGCACCAACATGTTCGACGCCGCCTGCGGCTTCGGCGGCTATCGCGAAAGCGGCTTCGGCCGTGAAGGTGGCCGCGAAGGCATGTTCGAATATCTGGCGGCAAAGCTTCCCATTGGCCCGGCCATCAAGCCGTCGGCCCCCGGGTCCGCCCAGCCGGTCGAACAGGCCGACGGCACGGCCATCGACCGCACCGCAAAGCTGTTCATCGGCGGCAAGCAGGTGCGGCCGGACGGCAACTATTCTCTGGCCGTCGCCACCGCCAAGGGCAAGCTTGCCGGCGAAGTCGGTCTCGGCAACCGCAAGGATATCCGCGATGCCGTGGCCGCAGCCCGCGCCTGCAAGGCCTGGCCGGATGCGACCGCTTACAACCGCAGCCAGGTTCTCTATTATTTCGCCGAGAACTTGTCCGGCCGCGCCGACGAGTTCGCCGCGCGCCTTGTTCAGCTGACGGGCGTTACGGCCAAGGCTGCGCGCGAGGAGGTCGAGCAGTCGATCGAGCGGCTGTTCCTCTATGCCGGCCTCGCCGACAAGTTCGAGGGCCGCGTCCATCAGCCGCCGGCCCGTGTCGTGACGCTTGCGTTGCATGAGCCGGTCGGCGTCGTGGGCATCGTTGCGCCGGACAACCAGCCGCTGCTCAACTTCATCTCGCTGATCGCCCCGGCGCTCGCCATGGGCAACACGGTGGTCGCGGTTCCGTCGGAGCGGCATCCGCTTTTGGCCACCGACCTCTACCAGGTGATCGAATATTCCGACTTGCCTGCCGGCGCGATCAACATCGTCACCGGCCGCAGCGCCGAGCTTGCCGGTGTGCTGGCCAAGCATGACGATGTCGACGGGCTCTGGCTGTTCGCCGATGCCGACACCTGCGCCAAGGCGGAGGCGGATTCCATCGGCAACCTCAAGCGCGTCTGGACCGGCAATGGCCGCACGCTCGATTGGACGTCGAGCGAGGCGGCCGGCGAGCCCTTCCTGCGCCGGGCCATTGAGGTCAAGAACGTCTGGGTGCCTTACGGCGACTGAGGCGTTCCGCCGAGGCACCGCGCGACGGAACCATTTCAGCCGCTGTCGCGAAGGTGATCGCCTTCGGGCTTGACGCTCGGGCGCGTGTTCTTTAACGAGAAAAAACATCTTTATCTGTGAAATGGAAATCTGACCGCACGATGCCGGCTGTCTGGCACACCACCCCGGGGCCGGCCATCGATAGAGGCGAAACGCTCCAGGCAGGCGAGGAAAAAAATGGCGGATCTGACAGGTAAGGTGGTTGTCATAACCGCGGCGGCGCAAGGCATCGGTCGGGCGAGCGCGCTGGCTTTCGCCAAGGCAGGCGCAAGCGTTCACGCCACCGATATCAACGAGCCGTTGCTGGCGGAGTTGGGCAAAACCCCCGGCATTACGACGCGAAAACTCGATGTGCTGAACGACGCGGCCGTCGCTTCCGCCTTCGCCGAGATCGGCCGCGTCGATGTGCTGTTCAACTGCGCTGGCTTCGTCCATGGCGGTTCAATTCTGGAGATGAAGGACGAGGATCTCGACTTCGCGCTCAACCTCAATGTCCGTTCGATGATCCGCACCATCCGCGCCGTGCTGCCAGGCATGCTGGAGCGCGGCGACGGCTCGATCATCAACATGGCCTCGCTGGCAAGCTCGCAGAAGGGCGTGCCGAACCGCTTCGTCTACGGGCTGACCAAGGCGGCCGTGGTCGGCCTGACCAAGGCGGTCGCCGCCGACTATGTCGCCATGGGCATTCGCTGCAACGCCATCTGCCCGGGCACGGTCGAAAGCCCGTCGTTGCAGGACCGCATGCATGCACAGGGCGACTATGAGGCGGCGCGAGCGGCCTTCATCGCCCGCCAGCCGATGGGCCGGCTTGGCACGCCGGAGGAGATCGCCGATCTCGCCGTCTACCTTGCCGGCGCCACCTACACGTCGGGGCAGGCCTACAACATCGACGGCGGCTGGTCGATCTGACGAAAGGCTCCGAAGTCGGCGGGTTGGTCGGATCGAAACGTCTGAAAATCTCGACGATTTGGCCGGCATCGCAGCGGGCTCGCTTGCCGCCGGTGTGGTCGGCGACTACGGTCCGCTGGCTTTGATGGGAATTTGTGAAAACGGCCGCTGGCCGCAAGGTGGAGAAC
>NZ_RZRY01000647.1:0-3562 GCF_003998035.1 Mesorhizobium sp. M2A.F.Ca.ET.039.01.1.1
GCACCATGACGGCGAAATGGATGGTGCGCGCCGTCTGTCGGCCGCCAAGGATTTCGTTGAGCCATGGCAGCACCGAATCCATGCTTGGCGACATGGCGAGCCCGGTCACGATCATCAACGGCAGAGCCACGAACAGCACGCCGCCATAAGCCATCTTCTGCAGGGTGTTGTACTCACGGGTGTGGTGGAATTTCAGCTTCGCGTGGTCGACGATGTCGCGCGGCAGCTTGCGCATATCCGAGAGGCGAGGGGCGAGGTCTCGGCGGATGTGGCCGTTGACCAGGCCGGCGATCAGCCAGACGAGCAGCGTCGTGGTTAGGATCCAGGCGAAGAAGAAATGCACGACGCGGGCGGTGCCAAGGTCGTAATAGGAGGGAATGGTCGCCCAGGCCGGAAAGGCGCGGGGCGTTTCCTGTCCGGGCGGACCCGACCAGCCGAGCACGCCGGTAGTGTCGAAGCGGTGGCCGAGGATCGCGGTGAAACCGCGCGGACCGTTGGCGGTGTTTTCGGCGCCGATCTCGAGAATGGTGTTGTTGAACTCGAAACCGGACTGCTTGCCGAGATAAAGCTGCGGCCGCGCGTTGAAGATCTGCAGGCCGGAAAGCAGCATGAAGAACAGCGAGAAAGCCCACAGCCAATGGGTCAACCGCGTCCAGCGCGACTGCCGGTAGATGAGGGTGGTGTCCACTTCGTCCACCTTGGGGGTGGATTGGTTGTTGGCAACAGCGTCCATCTTGCCTCCGGCCGCCTCAGGCAGGCGGCTTCTCAGGTCCTTGTCTTCCCTCAATACGTCGCCGCACAAGGCAATGTTTCATGCGATCACGGATTTATTACGGAGAGCCCAGGGTGACCGCGAGATTGACCGCCGCGGCAACGATCACCGTGTTGAAGAAAAAGCTCAGGATCGAGTGGACAAGCACGACAAGGCGCATTTGCGAGGTGGTTATGGCCGTGTCCGCCGTCTGCGCCGTCATGCCGATGACCGTCGCGAAATAGAGGAAGTCCCAACCTTCTGGTCTTTTGCCGCCGGGAAAATCGAGGCCGCCGACCGGCATTTTCTTCTGGGTTTTCTGATCGATCTCGCCTCCATCCTTCCAATAGACATGCGCATAGTGAAGCGACGCCATGGCGTGGATGGTGAACCAGCCGAGCGGGATCGACAGCATGGCGAAGGCAAGCTGCCAAGGGTGCGCCGCATCTTTCTGATTGATCAAAAGAAACAGCGAGACGATGGCCGCAACGACGACGAAGAACGTGACGGCGAAGATAAGCAGCACGGGCATGTCCGTCGCGCGCGCGTTCCTGCTGAGATAGCGGCCGGTGAGGCTCGGCATCAGCGCCAGCACCATGGCGATATAGCTCACGAAGAACACATTGGCGCCGATGGAGTAGGGGAGCGGTGCCTTGAGCAGAAGAGCCACCAGTAGGGCGACGATGCCGATCGCAAAGGCCAGTGCGAACTGCATGTGGCGATGCATCGGCGTCTTGAGGTCTTCACCCATGGGTCGGGTCCCTGAAGACGTTGGATCAATCCGGTGTGACGGATTTGAGCGCGCGCCGCAAGATGCGGTCGAGCTCGCCTAGAAACTGCGACCTGTCCTTTTGCGTGAAGGAGGCATTGAAGCCGCGGCTTTCGCCGGTCTCGCGCAGATGCTGCTTCAGATCGCGCATCGCCACCGCCATGCCGATGGTTTCCGGGGTGAACGGGCGTCCGGTCGGCCCCAGCACATGCGCGCCGAGCGCCACCGTGCGCGCGGCAAGCGGAATGTCGGCCGTCACCACGATGTCGTTCTCCCTGGCGTTCTCGACGATCCAGTCGTCCGCGGCATCGGCGCCTTTGGAGACGACGACATTGCGGATCATCGGATCGCGCGATGGGCGCAGGCCGCCATTGGAGACATAGGTGACGACAACCCCATGACGCTCGGCGACCTTCTCGACCTCGGCCTTGACCGGGCAGGCGTCGGCATCGACGTAGATCATGATTTCCCGAGCGATCGGCGACTCCTGGCGGCTATTTGTCTTCCGGCGCCAGTTCCACCAGCAACCGAGTGACGATCATGTCACGCAGCACGATGCCCTCCGGCACCCCGGCGGCGGTGATGGCCACGAGTCTGGCTGTATTCTCGCTTTGCATTTTCTGCAAGGCGTCGACGTTGCTGGCCGTGTCGGCGATGGATTTGTCGGAGAAGCCGCCGACCGTCCGAATCGCCGCCGGATCGGACCCCCGCAGGGCAGCCATCAGACGGCTGATCTGCTCAGAGTTCCTGTTATCGGTCAGCTGCGCCAGCACGACGCTGCCCTTGGCTGAGGCGACATACTTTCCGGCAGGGTCGATGACCACTACCGACATGTCGGGATCATGTTGCGATAGGACACGGATATACTCTGCAATGACGGGCGCCTGATAATAGTCGCCACGGCCAAGCTGCAAAGTCATGCTCACCGGCTTTCCCGGCGCCAAATTGCGATCGACATTCTCAAGCTGGACGAAGTCGCCCTTGGCGACGAACTCGCCTTCGACAATGGAAGAACTGATCGGTATCGGGTCGATTGTCTTCTTGGCTTCCTCGCGGAATTTCGCGCCCCAGCCACCCGGCCCGGTGAACTCGCTGATATCGCCGGACACTACCCCATAAGCGAGCAACGGAATGATCATGAGAGCGATCAGGGTTACACTGTCGCCAAGGGAAAACCGTTTGATGCCATAGGCGAGAACTATCCCGATCAAGAGCACGGCCGCTGCGATGGCTGTTGCCAGCATTTGTCCCTCCGGGCGAACGTCGACCAATGGGCGATCTTTCGATCGCCCATTGGCAATTTCCATGAAGCATTTCACGCAGGAGCGCCCGGTCGTCACCGGACCGACTGGGCTCAGGCCGGCAGCGCGCCGGACTTCTTCGCCGTCCAGGTGGCCATATAGTCCATCAGGCCGGGGTTGAGGCAGTCATAGGGCTCGAGCCCAATCGATCTCAGTTGCGCGCGGATACCGTCCATGCGGCTGGGGTCGACGCCGGATTCGATGATCGAGGAGACGAAGGCGGCGAAGCCCGGCGGCGACCAGCCGTCCTCCTCGAAGCGTTCCGGATGGATGAAGGACAGGCCCTTGAAGGGATGGTCGCGCTCGACCGGGCCATGCATGTGGACGCCGCAGCCGGTGCAGGCGTGGCGCTGGATCAGCGCCGAAGGATCGACCACCTTCAGCTTGTCTCCATTCTCGGTGACGGTGACGTCGCCGGTACCGGCGACGGCCACGACCGAGAATATGGCGCCTTCCGGCTTCCAGCATTTGGTGCAGCCGCAGGCGTGGTCGTGAGCGATCTGGCCCTTGACCTTCACCTTCACAGGGTTGCTCGTGCAGAGGCAGACCAGCGTGCCGCCGGAGAAGGATGCGCTTTCCTTCGGCAAGCCATTGTCAATCTTCGGATGCAGTTTCTCGGCCATTCCATTCCTCCCATGTTTTACCACAGAGGTCGCCGGCGTTCCGGCCTGCGGCCTGGTGGCTTTCCTCAGTAAACCACGACGCTGCGGATCGACTTGCCCTCATGCATGAGGTCAAAAC
>NZ_RZRY01000648.1:0-3558 GCF_003998035.1 Mesorhizobium sp. M2A.F.Ca.ET.039.01.1.1
GCAGTCGATCGCCACCGGCACCGTTGACTTCGACGTCATCGAGATGGGCGCGCCCTTTGAAGGCGATGTCTGCGGCAAGGGCTTGACCTCGGAAATGCCCGACTGGGTCAAGAAGCAGATCGACTTCGACGACCTGGTCAACTATCTCAAGCCGCCGGTCGGCACCTGGAACGGCAAGCAGTATCGCGTGACCATCGACGGCGACGCGCACAATTTCAACTACCGCACCGACGTGTTCTCCGACTCCGAGCTGGCTGCAGCCTGGAAGGCGGACAGCGGCGACAAGGCAGGCCTTGCGGAGTGGGGCGTGCCGAAGACCTGGCAGCAGGTGCAGGCCGTCACCAAGTTCCTGAAGGGCAAGAAATTCAAGGGCCAGGACATCTATGGCTATCTCGACGCGCCCAAGCCCTGGGGCGGTTTCGGCTTCTATTTCCTCGGCAGCCGCGCCACCGCCTATGCCAAGCATCCCGATGACAAGGCCTGGCTGTTCGACGCCGACACGATGAAGCCGCGCGTCAACAATCCGGCCTGGGTGCGCGCCATCCAGGACGTCATCGATGCGTTGCCGTCCGAACCGGCCGATCAGATCAACGCCGATCCGAACACGACCGCCTTCCAGCAGTTCCTGGCCGGCACCGGCTCGATGATCCCCTGGTGGGGCGACGTTGGCTCGAACGTGAAGACCAATGACTCCTCGGTCATCGGCGACGTCACCGGCTTCTCAATCCTGCCGGGCTCCGACGACGTCTATAACTCCAAGACCGGCAAGTGGGACAAGCTCGCCAGCGGCCCGAACTATGCGCCGAACTGCGCTTATCTCGGCTGGGGCGTCTATGTCATGGCCCGCGTCGATTCCGACGAGAAGAAGAAGAAGGCCGCATGGTCGGCCGCCGCGCATCTCGGCGGCAAGGATCTGTCGCTGTGGTGCGCGGCCTATCCTTCCGGCTTCCAGCCCTATCGGAACAGCCATTTCAACATTCCGGAATGGGTGGCGGCCGGCTATGACGAGGCGTTCATCAGCTCGTACCTGAAGTCCGAAGCCGACAGCTACAACCATCCGAACGCGGCGATCGAGCCGCGCATCCCCGGCATCTTTCAGTATTACAGCGCCGCCGAGGACATCCTTGCCAACACCTTCGCCGGCAAGATGAAGGCACAGGAAGGCGCCGACGCCATCGCCGCTGCCTGGGAAAAGCTGACCGACCAGATCGGACGCGAAAACCAGGTCAAGCTCTACAAAGCCTCGCTCGGCATGTAGGCTGTCTCGACCAACTCGCGGCCCGGCGACACCTCGTCGCCGGGCCGCATATTTAGGCTGACTCGAAGAGGCGAGAAGCGTGGCTGAGCAGACTTCGACCGCGAATGCGTGGCCGGCGAATCCGGCCGACCTGATCCCGGCAGGCCGCAAGCGCCTCGGCTGGGGCCTGCTGGCCGCAGCCACGCTCGGCTTGCTGACGATCATCGTCGTGCAGATCCTCTACAAGACCGAGATGTCCACGGTCGGCTTCGACACTTGGCGGCCAGTGATCTATGCCTACATCCTGTGGGGTGCAGCACTCGGTGCCTGGCAGGTGCTGACGCGCGGCGAGGACGGGCAGCGCGCGCTGTTCCTTTTGCCGGCGCTGCTTTTCACCATCGCCATGGTGATCTTCCCGACCCTGTTCGGCTTCTACATCGCGCTGACCGACTGGAACCTCAGTTCGTTTACGGGACGCAGGTTCAACGGCCTCGACAATTTCTGGCAGATGCTGGCCGACCCCTATTACCGCAACGCGCTGCTCAACATGGTGCTCTATGTGCTTGCGGTGCTGGTCGAATATGTCGTCGCCTTCGGCCTGGCGCTGCTGCTCAACGCGCAGATCCGCGCCCGCAAATTCTTCCGTGTCGTCTTCCTTTTGCCGCTGATGCTGTCACCGGTCGCGGTGTCCTGGATGGTCGGCAAATCGCTGATGGAATACCGCTTCGGCCCGGCGGCGACGCTGGCGCGCCATCTCGGCTGGGACAATCCCGCCTTCTTCTCCGATCCGATCACAGCCCGCATCTCGATCATGATGCTCGACGCCTGGACCTTCATCCCGTTCATGATGATCATGCTGCTTGCCGGCCTGCAGGCGATGTCGCGCGAGGTGCTTGAAGCCGCCCGCGTCGACGGCGCGACCGCGTGGCAGACCTTCTGGCAGGTTACCTTTCCGCTCATGCTGCCAGTGTCGGTGACGGCCGTCATCCTGCGCATCATCTTCAAGCTGAAGCTCGCCGACATCATCATCACGCTGACCTCGGGCGGCCCCGGCGGCGCTACCGATTCCGTATCGAGCTTCATCTACCGCGAATATCGCGACCGGTCGAATGTCGGCTACGGCACAATGCTCGCCATGGCCTATCTGATCATCATCGTCGTGTTCGTGACCTGGCTGCTGAAAGTCGCCAGTCGCTTCGTGCGCAACGTCAACTGAGCGGCATCATGAGCGTCCAGACCACCGACTACACCGTTTCCGAAATCCGCTCGCCAGCGGCCTTCATCACCAGCCGCGTCTTCATCTATGGCGCGCTCGTCTTCTGGGCATTCGTGTGCCTGTTCCCGATCTACTGGACGATCACCACCTCGTTCAAATCGGCGGTCGACGTCACGCAAGGCCATCTCATTCCCTTCGTCGACTTCACGCCCGACTGGAAGGGCTGGCGCTCGCTCGGCCTGTCGCCGGATTCGATATTCCAGACGTCGACCGTGCGCGACGAATTCTTCAAGCGCTTCATGAACTCGGTCATCACCTCGGTCGGCGCGTCGGCTCTCGCCATCATCATCGGCAGCCTCGCCGCCTATGGCCTTGTCCGTTACCGCTACAAATTCGCCTGGTTCAGGAACGAGGACATCTCCTTCTTCTTCCTGTCGCAGCTGATCCTGCCGCCGGTCGTGCTGGCGCTCCCTTTCCTTGTGCTCTATCGCGAAGTCGCCCTCCTCGACACGCGCATCGGGCTCGTGCTGCTCTACACGCTGATGGTGCTGCCGATCGTGATCTGGATCATGCGCGACCAGTTCAACTCCATTCCCGTCGAATTGGAGGAAGCGGCTTTGGTTGACGGGCTGTCGATCTGGGGCGCCTTCTTCCGCATCGTCATGCCGATCGCCCTGCCCGGCATGGTCGCCGCCTTCATCCTGGCGATGGTGCTGTGCTGGAACGAGTATTTCTTCGCCGCGCTTTTGACCTCGACCGACGCCAAGACCATCCCCGTCATGGTGGCGAGCCAGACCGGCTCGCAAGGCATCAACTGGTGGTCGATGGCCGCACTTGCAACGGCGGCGATCGCGCCGCTGGCGATCATCGGCATCGCGCTCGAGCGCTACCTTATCATGGGCATGACGGCCGGCTCGGTGAAGTAGCTGGACCTTTCCTTCCCCCCTTGTGGGGGAAGGTGGCCGCGCAGCGGCCGGATGAGGGGTG
This sequence comes from Mesorhizobium sp. M2A.F.Ca.ET.039.01.1.1, assembly GCF_003998035.1. Taxonomy (NCBI): domain Bacteria; kingdom Pseudomonadati; phylum Pseudomonadota; class Alphaproteobacteria; order Hyphomicrobiales; family Phyllobacteriaceae; genus Mesorhizobium; species Mesorhizobium sp. M2A.F.Ca.ET.039.01.1.1. Next base: position 3,441 of record NZ_RZRY01000648.1, read on the forward strand.
TTCCAGGGAACGCCGACGTCTCACTCCGCTGGAACACCCCTCATCCGTCTCGGCGCTGCGCGCCCATCCACCTTCTCCCACAAGGGGAGAAGGGAAAAATTACGCCCATAGCCCGGCC
>NZ_RZRY01000649.1:0-3556 GCF_003998035.1 Mesorhizobium sp. M2A.F.Ca.ET.039.01.1.1
AGCTCCGAGATTTCGCCGCCGACGAGCAGTTGGCGGAGCCTTTCCAGCCGATGGTCGGCGGCTGGAACACCTTCGTAAAGCGTATGGTTGTCCGGATCGACGTTCCGGGCAATTTCCACCAAAAGGCGGGCCAAAGCCTCGCGATCAATACCGGTATCGTTCGAAGCTTGTTTTTGAGAAAGGCTGATTGGTTCGACGCTCGACGTCAAGTTCCGATCAACTCACTTTCCAGCCACGCTCGGAATTGCCCTTGCTGCCGACGGGATCCTGGTTGAGACATTTCGCGACCTCGACGAACAGCCCGGCCAGAAGATTCCGGTCGGTCTTGACGTTGCTGAGATCGGAAAAGATCTTCTCCATGAGCATTTGGGCGCTTTCGTTCTTCTGCTTGATTTCCTCGCGCAGCAAATGGTCGCTTCTGCTCATGCGATCCGCGAATTCGCGCTCGAGCTCACTCAATTGATCCGATAAGGCGCGCACCTGCTTTTCGAGCGCCTGGTTTTGATCGCGAAGATTGCGGTCCATTTCCTTGTCGGCCTCGGCGCGTGCGTCCTTTTCGTTGCGCAACTGCGTCGCCAGCGAGTCAACCTGTTTCTTGGCATTCGACTCGTAGGTTTCAAGATTGCGCTTGGTTTCGGATTCGACATCCTTGAATCGCTGCAGGAACCGTTCCTCAAGCTTGGAGAAGCGGCGATCATAGTCCTGCATCTGATTGCCGAACAAAAGATCGCGTATCTTGTCGACACCTGGAGCGTCACCGCCTGGCCCGCCCTCGCGAGCCTGGGAGGCCATGAAGTTCAGCCCGTTTCCCTCTGAATTACCTATCAGATTTGCATCCGCTTTATTTGCCGAAGAAGCGGCACTAGAAGGTTCCTTGGCCATCTCTAACCCCAATTGCCCACTTAAACATTAGGAGACGGTAAATTATGTCAGACAAATACGAGGCCCGCAAGGTGGAATCCTCTTGGGTTGAAACTGATTCGTCCGCCCCTTGTTCGCCTCTTGGACAGCAGAGCGCATCGAACGGTCCAACGGTCTAATCCATCAGAAGCGACTGGCACTGGTCTATATTGCCCTCGCCGGTTATGCAGACTCTCAGTACATTACCTTCGAAAGCGATGGCGCCGGCCGCCAAAATCAGCCCATATTCGCTGCGTAGAGCGGCTTGCGCCCATAAGGCGCGTGAATAGGTCCCCCCATGCGCCGCCGGGTATCGATGCCTTTGCGGGGTCGAGGCAGATGCGGCGCGCAATGTGCTGCGTCGCAGGTCGGCGGGGTGTCGGCTGGCACGATTTAGCCGGACTATTCCAGGCCCGCTCGACGCAGGCCCTCGACGTATCTGGCGCGGTCCTCAGCCGTATCAGCGGGCGGTATTTCTCGACCCAGTCGATGCTGAGATTCGGCTGTAGAGGTTTGCATTCGACGAGTCCTTGTCGGGCCATTTCCAGATCGCCGGCTAATCCTGCCGCGCTGTGAGTGTGCGCCAGGCGGTTCCAAAGTTTGGTCTCATCAGTACGGCCCGACGTTCAGCCCTTACCACTTCGGAGTAGCGGCCGGCGATGAGATGGCAAAGACCTTCAACGGAATCAACCCTGACAGGGAACATGAGAGACTAGTCGTTCAGCTTTCCGCCACGGTGTCCCATCGTCATCTTGGATGCGTACATCGTCGGTGAACGCTTGCCTGGAAGGTTTGCCTCGAGGACGATCTGTTCGACAAAGCCTTGGTTCATCTCCAACTCCACGCATTCGTCGAGCTTATCAACGAGCCAAACCGCGTAGCCTTCAGGTTCCTTCGCGTCAAATTCCGAATCGTCCGCTGGTATCTTGGGCTCCGGAAACGCCGGGATGATCATTATCTTGGGCTTTGGCAAATCGTAGGTATGTCCCTCATAGGCATAACCGACAATAATCCCGCACGATGTTTTCTGTTCTGGAGATGATCCGAGCATGAATGTGCTTCCTACCGTTGAAATGAACGCAACGCCAAAATTCTTCAGGTCTATCTTGAAATGATAAGAGACTCTGATCGGTATTTTTGGAAATGGAATAATTCCATTTAATATATCTTGGCGGCCTTTGTTGCTATTATATTTCCCCAACACTTCAAGTGCGTTGGCACGTTGCTCGTCGGTGATGGGTGCCCCAGGCGCGGTTTCGACATACATGCCGGTGTCCCCAAAGGGTGCTGGCGCACCGGGCACGCTGAGTCCAATCTCCGCCCCCAAGCCATAGAGCCTGACCTGTGTTGCGTTGTAAGCGCCTGATGGAAACGTTAGTGTCGGTCGGTGATAGTCGTCGCTCATTTTCCTCGCTCCTTTTTGCTGCATCCTTCAGCTCACAAGATCTCCCGCCAGCTGAAATTCTCATCGAATTTTTCCGCGAGCATCGGCGCGACGCGATCGCTGGCGTCCACCACCAACGCCGCGGCCTTTTCGAACGACAGGTCATCCGCATCGAGGCGTGGCCATGCCTGAGCAAGTGCGAGAGCCACCTCGTCCCTTGCTCTGATCAGCATGCTCTTGAACATGAAGGGCCGAGCGCGGAAGGCGCGGGACGTGAAATCCGAGATGCGCTGCATGTCGGATTGGTCGAGATCTTTGATATCGATCCCCAGCAGCCTCTCGTCGGCCAACCCCTCGTGCACCAGTGCCGCGTGGTAGGCGTCGACGATCGTGTCGAACACAGCCCCCGTGAATGGCCGTGACCTGTCATGGATTTCTGCCGTCACCTCCGACATGCGGCGTGCGTTGCTGGCGAGGCGAATCTGCCGATCGCCGGTCAGTTCGGCAATCCGGTTCAGTTCATTGAGAACAAGTAGGTTGCCGTCGCAGTGCCGCAGCAGCCGGTCCATGCCGCTGTCGAAATTCAGGAAGGATAAGAGCGAGACCAGATCCGAACTGGCTTCGTGGAACGGTCCGAAATCGCCTTGAGTCAGGCCGCCGGCTGGTGTCCCGAACAACGAAAACAAGATTGCGTGGCCGACCTCATGTGCGATCACATCGAAGTTGAGCGCGTAGGGATACTTGCCTCCGTCGATGCCGCGCTCTCGGCCGAGTTCCAGATAGCCATAACCCGATTGCGCATTCTCCCAGTTGACGAAGGGGATGATTTCGAGCCGCTCGTACGTCTCGGCAAAATACCAGACAATCGGTTTGCCGAGGTAGCTTTCCCAGATGTCCAGCACGCGGCTGACCGAGGCGAAAGCGTGTGCAGAAAGGAACTGTCGCGAGGTTAGGGAAATCTGATCGAAATGGCCGTCAAAGCCAGCCTCTGCAGGCGGAAAGATTTCCCCGACAAACGGTGGCAGATAAGGGTAGTCGTAAGGCTCCTTGTCGAGGAGCGGATCGCGAACGCAAATGCGGTGATCTTCCGGGCCGGAGCGGATCAGATCGGGTGGAGTAGAAATCCATACTGTTTCGGGTGTTCCATAACCCGAAAGATGAGGGACCTGCGGGTAGACCAGGAACCGCGTTCCCAGCAACCGATCTTGCGCAACGACACGATCGACCGCGTCCAATTGCTTGGCCCCCTCTGACGCTGCCACGCTATCACGG
>NZ_RZRY01000064.1:0-16311 GCF_003998035.1 Mesorhizobium sp. M2A.F.Ca.ET.039.01.1.1
GCACCGGGTCGTCCGCCACCTTGCGAACGCCCGGGTCACCGTCGAAGATCGAACGTATCTGGTCGAGCAGCGCCATCGCCATCAAGCTCCCCTTTCCGATTCCACCTGATTGTTAGAGCAATTCCAGGAAAAGTGTGAAGCGGTTTTCCGTCCGGAATTGCGGCAAAGCAACGGACAGAGCGGTTCGGCGTGTAACGGCGAGCCGCTCTGGCTTGGAATCGCCCTTGCGCAAACGGGGCGAGCGTGGTGGAAGCTGCGGTTTCCTTCCTGGCATCCCTCCCCGATGATCGATCTTACCCTGCAGACCGTCCTCATCCTGATTGCTGCCGCCTTTGCTGCCGGCTTCGTCGACTCAATCGCCGGCGGCGGCGGGCTGATCACCATCCCGGCGCTGCTGCTCGCCGGCTTTTCGCCGGTCGCAGCCCTCGGCACCAACAAATTGCAAGGCATGTTCGGTTCCGGTTCGGCCACCATCCATTATGCTGCCAACGGTCAGGTTGACCTGCGCCGCCAGCTGCCGTCGGCGCTGCTGGCGCTTGCCGGCGGCGCGGTCGGCGCTCTTTTGGCAACGGTCGTGCCCGGCGATTTCCTGCGCGCCCTGCTCCCGCTGCTCCTGATCGCCATCGCGCTCTACTTCGCGCTGAAGCCGAACATGGACGACGTCGACCGCGCCGAACGGCTGTCGCCCTTCCTGTTCGGGCTGATCATCCCGCCGCTGGTCGGCTTCTACGACGGCGTCTTCGGCCCCGGCGCCGGCTCCTTCTACATGCTCGCCTTCGTCACGCTTGCCGGCTATGGCGTGCTCAAGGCGACGGCGCACACCAAGCTGCTCAATTTCGCCTCCAACATCGGCGGCTTCGTCGTCTTCGCCGCCGTCGGCGTCATCGACTGGAAAATCGGCCTGATGATGGGCGCAGCACAATTCATCGGCGCCCGCGTCGGCGCGAGCCTTGCCATCCGCATCGGTGCCCGGCTGATCAAGCCGCTGCTCGTCGTGGTCTGCCTGGCCCTAGCGGTCAAGTTGTTAGCCGATCCCGCCAATCCGCTGCGCCAGCTCATTGGTGTATGAAGCGCCTGCTGATAGACTCCAGGCGTTGCGAATCATGTTGGAGGGACCAGACATGAATCTCAGTGCACCCACCCAGATCGTGTTCATTATTTCGTTGGTCATCGCCGTCATCGGCCTTCTTGCCGCTCTTGGCGTTCTTGCATTCATTCCGCTTGCGTCCGTTTGGATCATGCTCATCGCCTACATCGTGCTCGCCGCCGGCTGTTTGATGCGCGGGGCTTGAAATTCTGAGATCTCAGGCAACTCGGAGCGCCCGGCCCTGCCGGGCGCTTTTGATTTGAGGACGCGGTCTGCCTAGCTTGCGCCTTGTCCGACGAGCCAGCGCGCCATCCCAGGATAATTTCCAGCGTCGTCGCTTGAGGTTAGCGAGAGCATCCCAACTTCGTCATCCACGGGCGGAGCGGGAGCGAAGCGGACGCGTAGACCCGAGGATCCATTCCGTTACTTTCGCCGCGGAATGCAGCGGAGCAGAATTCTGCACGGCTGCAACGCCTCGACGTCACGGAATGGATTCTATGGTCTGCGCGCGTCGCTCCGCTCCTTGCTCCGCCATAGAATGACGACCGCATAAATGGCTCGGCTAACCGCCACGACACCGATGCGCAGGGCACATGCGGCTGGTCCGGCCGCTGTGCGGTGGAACGGACCTATCGCGCCAGGCCAAAGATCGCGTCACAGTCGAGATGTCGTTCCAGCTCGGCTGCGACCTCGTCCAGCGCCTTCTCGACCTCGGCGCGATAGTCGATGCCGCCGCCTTTGACGCCAAGACTCTCCAGATAGGCGGCGCGAAAGGCGTCGGCGGAAAACAGCCCGTGCAGATAGGTGCCGATCACCTTGCCGTCGGCGGAGACCGCGCCGTCCTCGGCGCCGTTGAGGATCGTCGACGGCCGCGCCGTGTCCGGGCCGGTGGTGCGGCCGAGATGGATTTCATAGCCCTCGAGCGGCAGGCCGAACTGCACCGACTGGGCGCTTGAATTGCGCACGGTCTTTTCCGGCTCCATCACCGTTTCGATGTTGAGCAGGCCGAGGCCCTCCGCCTCGGTCACGCTGCCTTCGATACCTTCGGGATCGCGCACCATGCGACCGAGCATCTGATAGCCGCCGCAGATGCCGACGACATGGCCGCCGCGCTTGCGGTGGGCGAGAAGGTCGCGATCCCAGCCATTTTCTCGGAATTTGATGAGATCGCCGATGGTCGATTTGGAGCCGGGAATGACGACCAGCCCGGCATCCTCCGGCAGCCTTTTGCCGGGTGGCACGAACACCACCTCGACCTGCGGCTCGGCCTTCAGCGGATCGAGATCGTCGAAATTGGCGATGCGCGCCAGCATCGGCACGGCCACCTTCAGCGCCCGCTTCCCGCCGGACGCGAGGCGCTCGAGCACCACGGAATCCTCGGAGGGCAATCGGCCGGCTGCCTTCAGCCAGGGCACGACGCCGAAGCAGCGCCAGCCGGTGAATTTCTCGATCGCCTTGATGCCGTCGTCGAACAGCGAGACATCGCCGCGGAACTTGTTGATGAGATAGCCGGCGATCATGCGCCGGTCTTCCTCCGGCAGGATGAGATGCGTGCCGGCGACCGAGGCGATGACGCCGCCACGATCGATGTCGCCGACCAGGATCACCGGCACATTGGCGCGAGTCGCAAAACCCATATTGGCGATGTCGCGACTGCGGAGATTGATCTCGGCCGGCGAGCCCGCGCCCTCGACAATGACCAGGTCGGCGCCCTCGCCGACCTTGGCCCAGGAATCCAGCACCGCGTCCATCAGTCCGGCTTTCATCGCCTGGTAGTCGCGCGCCCGCGCCTCGCCAAAAACCTTGCCCTGCACCACCACCTGCGAGCCGATATCGCTCTGCGGCTTGATCAGCACAGGGTTCATGTGCACGGTCGGCCTCACCCCGCAGGCCAGCGCCTGCAACCATTGCCCGCGGCCGATCTCACCTTCGCCGACCTCGCCGGGAATGTCGGCCACGGCGGCATTGTTCGACATGTTCTGCGGCTTGAACGGCCGGACCTTCAGGCCGCGATTCTTCGCGGCCCGGCAAAGCCCCGCTACTAGCACGGTCTTGCCGACATCGGAGCCGGTGCCCTGCAGCATGATCGCTTTTGCCATCAGCCCCTGCTCCCCGAACCGATGGTCGACTTCTGCGCCAACGGCCCGCCGCGCCAGAGATAGAGCGCCATCAGCGGTTCCTTGCCGGTGCGCATGGCATGGCTGACATTCGATGCGTGGTGGATCATCTCGCCGGCGCCGCGAATATGAAAATCCCCCTCGCCCATTCGCCACTCGGTGCCGCCGGTCAGTGGAATGTAGATTTCTTCCGCGATGTGGTGGTGGTCGGGATAGACGATGTCCGGCCCGAGGATCAGCAGACCGGCCGCGGCCGCATCATTGACGAAATGCCCTCGCGTGCCGAACACTTCCAGCCAGCCGTAATTGTCGACGAAACCCTGCCCGAAATCGGCGGCGCTATAGGTCTGCCCCCAGCGCAATGCATCCCGATGGTCGGCGACGAACCGCGCCAGCGGCCTGGCATCCGGCGGCGCAAGCGCGGCGATGCGGTCGAGATGGCCAAGGCAGGCAAGCGCGCGCGGTTCGAGAGGACGGACAGGCATATTCCAGCCGATGCGCGCGACTTCGTCCGCGAGCAGATCGTGGTCGACGCCGGCTAGATAGGAGTGGAATCGCTCCAGCAACTCATCGAAAATTGTCGGCACGCAAGAGCTCCGTTAGTCATTCCATGCACAGCCGGTTCTCAACGGCCCGGGTTTGCGCGGCGGCATCATTGGTCTAGATTGAACGGCGCGCAAAGCCAAAAACGACAGGCCAGAAGGCCTGAAACGACAGGGAGCACGCCATGGACGCGGCAGTCGATGCGGGCACTGGCCAATTCGAACTCAATGAGGAGCAGCGCGCCATCCAGGAGATGGCCCAGGCCTTCGCGGCGGATCGCGTTGCGCCCAATGCGCTCGACTGGGACAGGGCAAAGCATTTCCCCGCCGACGTGATCCGCGAGACCGGCCCGCTCGGCCTCGGCGGCATCTATGTGCGCGACGATGTCGGCGGCTCGGCGCTTGGGCGGCTGGACGCGGTGCTGATCTTCGAGGCGCTTGCCCACGCCGACCCGGCTTTTTCCTCCTTCATTTCCATTCACAACATGGCGGCCTCGATGATCGACCGCTTCGGCTCGGACGAGCAGCGCCAGCGCTTCCTGCCGAAACTGACCTCGATGGAGTGGCTGGCGAGCTATTGCCTGACCGAGCCCGGCTCCGGCTCGGACGCCGCCGCGCTGAAGACGCGCGCGGTGAAGAGCGGTGACGATTACATACTAAACGGCGCCAAGCAGTTCATCTCCGGCGCCGGCGACAGCGATCTCTATGTAGTGATGGCGCGCACCGGCGGCGATGGCCCGAAGGGCATTTCGACCTTCGTCGTACCCAAGGACGCGCCGGGCCTGTCCTTCGGCGCCAACGAGCACAAGATGGGCTGGCACATGCAGTCGACCCGCCAAGTCATGTTCGAGGACTGCAAGGTGCCGGCGGAAAACCTGCTCGCAGCGGAAGGCGCCGGCTTCGGCATCGCCATGGCCGGGCTCGACGGCGGCCGGTTGAACATCGCCGCCTGCTCGCTCGGCGGCGCTCAATCGGCGCTCGACAAGGCGCTCGCCTATACGGGCGAGCGCAAGGCCTTCGGCTCCAAGATCAACCAGTTCCAGGCGCTGCAGTTCAGGCTGGCCGACATGGAGACGGAGCTGCAGGCCTCCCGCATCTTCCTCTACGCCGCCGCCTCGAAGCTCGACCGCAAGGCGCCGGATGCCGGCAAATGGTCGGCGATGGCCAAGCGCTTCGTCACCGATATCGGCTTCGACGTTGCGAACGAGGCGCTGCAGCTGCATGGCGGCTACGGCTATCTGCACGATTACGGCATCGAGAAGCTGGTGCGGGATCTCCGCGTCCACCAGATCCTCGAAGGCACCAACGAGATCATGCGCGTCATCATCGCGCGGGCGCTGATTGGTCGCTGAGCAGATTTTTGGGAGAGAGACAATGAGCACCATCGCCTTCATCGGCCTAGGCAACATGGGCAATCCGATGGCTGCCAATCTGGTCAAAGCTGGCCATGCGGTGCTGGGCTTCGACCTGGTGCCCGAAAACCTTACGGTCGCGAAAGAGCATGGGGTGACGGTGATGGCGAACGCCGTCGCTGCGGTGAAGGAAGCCGATGTCGTCATCACCATGCTGCCTGCGGGCAAGCATGTGCTGTCGGTCTATGAGGACATCGCGCCCAAGGCAAGGAAAGGCGCGCTGTTCATCGATTCCTCGACCATCGATGTCGAATCGGCGCGCAAGGCGCATGCGATTGCCGCCAGGCAGGGCCTGCCCTCGATCGACGCCCCGGTCTCCGGTGGCACCGGCGGCGCCACGGCCGGCACCCTCACCTTCATGGCCGGCGGTTCCGACGAGGCCTTTGCCACCGCCGAGCCGATCCTGAAGCCGATGGCCGGGCGCATCGTTCATTGCGGCGGCGACGGCGCCGGCCAGGCGGCCAAGATCTGCAACAACATGATTCTCGGCATCTCGATGATCGGCGTCGCCGAAGCCTTTGTGCTGGCCGAAAAGCTCGGCCTGTCGCACCAGGCGCTGTTCGACGTCGCCTCCACCTCTTCCGGCCAGTGCTGGTCGCTGACCACCTACTGCCCGGTGCCCGGCCCCGTGCCGGCCTCGCCGGCCAATCGCGACTACAAGCCGGGCTTTGCCGCAGCGCTCATGCTGAAGGACCTGAAATTGTCCCAGGAAGCCGCGCAGGGCGCGGGCGCCGTAACCCCGCTCGGTGCCGAAGCCACTCAGCTTTATGCGCTATTTAACGCGCAGGGGCACGCCGGCGCCGATTTTTCCGGCATTATTAATTTCCTGCGCGGCAATAAGACGTAAGATACTGACTTTAAAAGGCTATTTGAAATATTTGCCAGCGCAAAGCCGGCAAATTTAGATTTGCTTAAGGTCTCGCTAACCCACCGGTAACGATGTGCCTTTAAAACGGATTGCGAGGCGGACAGCGCGTCCGCCCGGCGCTCCGGATCAGGTCTCGCGTACCGGAGCCCGTAAGTTTCGCAAGTATTCTTGTCGCGAAACGCCATGCGTATCTGGCAAAGCCGCGTTCCCGTTGGGGCGCGGTTTTTGCGTTTGGAGACATCACCCACATCGTTTAGGAATGGACCGGGCGCCCATTGCGGAGCGCCCGGACAATATCCCCTCAGCGCTTTCGCAAATCAGCGTCCGCGAGATCGAGCGCCTTCGCGATCCGCTCGCAGGCCATGTCGATCGTGTCGCGCGTCCAGATCAGCGGCGGCGAGAGAATCATCGTGTCGCCGGTGGCCCGCAGCATCATGCCGTTCGCGATCGCGTGGTCGCGCACGACGACCGCCGCACTTCCCGACGGCAGATAGCGTTCCTTGGTCGCCTTGTCCTTGACGATCTCGATCGCGCCCATCAGGCCGATCGAACGCACCTCGCCGACCAGCCTGTGCCCGGCGATCCTCTCCTGCAGCGCCTGCGCGAAATAGGGACCGGTGTCGTTCTTGACGCGCTCGACCAAGCCTTCCTTCTCGATGATCTCGAGGTTCTTCAACGCCACCGCGCAGGCCACCGGATGACCGGAATAGGTGTAGCCGTGATAGAACTCGCCGCCCTTTTCCACCAGCGTGCTGGCGACACGATCGCCGACCAGCAGCGCCGATAGCGGCTGGTAGCCCGAGGTCAGCGCCTTGGCGGTGGTGATGGTGTCGGGCTCGATGCCGAAGGTCTGCGCCGCAAACCATTCGCCGGTGCGGCCATAGCCGGTGATCACTTCGTCCAGCATCAAGAGCACATCGTATTTGCGGCAGATGCGCTCGACTTCCGGCCAGTAGCTCATCGGCGGGATTTTTACCCCGCCGGCACCCATCACCGGCTCGCCGATGAAGGCGGCCACTTTGTCGGCGCCGGCTTCGAGGATCGCGTCCTCGACCGCCTTGGCCGCGCGGATGCCGAAATCATGGTCGCTTTCGCCGGGCAGCGCGAGCTCATAGGCATAGGGCATCATCACATGGACGATGTTGGGCACCGCGCCGCCGAGCTGCTTGTGCATCGGCTCCATGCCGCCGAGCGACGTGCCGGCGATGGTCGAGCCGTGATAAGCCATCTTGCGGGAGATGATGCGGTTCTTCTCGGGCTTGCCTTCGAGCGCCCAGTAGTGGCGCACGAGCCTGAGCGCCGTGTCGTTGGCCTCCGAACCGGACGAGCCATAGAAGACCTGGCTGACATGCTTGGGGGCCAGCTCCGCCAGCTTCTTCGACAACAGCACCGGCGTCGGCGTCGAGCATTTGAAGAAGGAGTTGTAGTAAGGCAGCTCCTTCATCTGCGCGTACGCCGCCTCGGCCAGCTCGTCGCGGCCGTAGCCGACATTGACGCACCAGAGGCCCGCCATGCCGTCGAGGATTTCGGTGCCGTCGGCGTCGTAGATGAACGGGCCGTTGGCGTGGGTGATGATGCGCGAGCCTGCCTCGCGCAGCTCCTTGTGGTCGGTGAAGGGATGAAGGTGATGCGCGGCGTCGATCTGCTGAAGCTGCTTCAGCGAATAATTCTGATAGGTCATGGATTTGATCTTTCCTCTTGAATCAATCCGGCAAGGGCCGGGGCGGATTCGTCAGAGGAAGCGAGGCGGCGAATAACCGATGCGGGCGCACAGCCGCAACAACTCGGCGCGAAGGGTCCGCGGTGACGGCGTCACCGCGACCCCGAAGGCGCCAGATGTGCTGAAGCGGATCATGGCGCCAGCTTATGCCGCCTGAGGCCTCGAATTCAAGTCGTGCCAAGGTGTGTTGAGATTCAGGTCAGGCCGAGCCGAAAATGTCGGTTCCGAGAACCGGAGCGGAGCGTACCTAAAGTACGTGAGCACCGGAAGCGCAGAAAACCGATATTTGCAGGCTGGCATCACCTGAATATCAATACACCTTAGTCAGGCGACGCCGCCGAGCGCACGCTTCAGGAACATGTAGCGCATCGCCGTTTGCGCCGCCTGCGGCCGGCGGTCGCCGCGCCCGCCATGGCCGCCTTCGGTCTCCTCGAAGAACAGCGTCCTCCCGTGGCCTGCCTCCTGCAGCCGCGCCGCCATCTTGCGCGCGTGTCCAGGATGGACGCGGTCGTCGGCGGTTGAGGTCATCAACAGCACCGGCGGATAGGCGACATTGGCCGCGACATGCTGGTAGGGCGAATAGGTGGCGAGCCAGGCCGCCTCCTCCGGCCTCGACGGATCGCCATATTCGGCGATCCACGAGGCGCCGGGCGGCAGTTCGGTGTAGCGCAACATGTCGAGCAGCGGCACGTCAATGATGACGGCGCCGAACAGTTCGGGCCGCTGTGTCAACGACGTGCCGGTAAGCAGGCCGCCATTCGAGCCGCCCTGGATGCCGAGCTGTGCCGCCGTGGTGATGCCGCGCTTGACGACATCCTCGGCAACCGCCGCGAAATCGTCGAAAGCATTCTGGCGCTTGCCTTTCAGCGCCGCCTGGTGCCAGGCCGGACCGAACTCGCCGCCGCCGCGGATGTTGGCCTGGATATACGCGTTGCCCTTGTCCAGCCAGAGCTTGCCGCGAATGCCGGCATAGCCTGGCAGCAGCGGCACTTCGAAGCCGCCATAGCCATAGAGCAGCGCCGGCACCGGCCCGTTCTGGTCGCGGGGCCGCACCACGAAATACGGGATCATCGTGCCGTCCTTCGAGCGGGCCTCGAACTGCTCCGAAACATAGGGCGAGGCATCGAAGCGGGCCGGTTGCGATTTCACGGTTTCCAGCGTCTCGCCGTCGTCGTCCGACCAGATGATCGAGCTCGGCGTCAGGAAATCGGTGAAGGAGAAGGAGACGCTGGAGCCGAAATGCTCGGCATGGCTGATGCCGACATTGCCGTTGTCGGGCAATGCCACCGGCTTCAGCGACCACCCGTCGGGAGTGCGATCGCAGGCGATGACCTTGCCGCGCACATTGTCCATCAGGTTGATGAACAGCCGGTCCTGCGTCCTGGCCAGCCCGGCGATCGAGACACGATGCGCCGGCGCGAGCACGGTTTCGAATGGACCGAACGCGCCCGTGTCGATCCACCGGTCGAAATCGACCGAGTAAAGGCCGTCGGGCAGGCATTGGGTGCCGTCGGGCGCCGTCCAAGGGCTGCGCACGCCGAAGATCAGCTGACCCTTGAAGATCGCCGTGTCGGTGGCGTCGTCGGGCAACGGAATGCGCCGATTCTCGCCCGAAGCCAGCCGCAGGAAACTGTGCGAGGTGAAGAAGTCGAGCGTCTTGCCGAGCAGCACATGCCGCTTGTCGCCGTCATATTCGACGCCGCCGCCAACCGCGAGATGCTGCTTCTCGCCTTCGAAGATAGGCGTCGCGTCGTCGAGCTTTGTGCCGCGCCGCCAAAGCTTGATGACGCGCGGATAGCCGGACTGCGTCTTGTCCTCTTCCTCGAAAGCCGCCGAGACGAGCACCGTGTCCTTGTCCAGCCAGGAAAAGCCCGACTTGGACGCCGGAGCGCGAAACCCGTCCTCGACGAAGGACCTCGTGGCGATGTCGAACTCGCGCAATTCGCTGGCGTCGCCGCCGTCCGGCGACATATAGAGCAGGCAGCGGTTGAAATCGGGATAGAGCCGGCTCGCCCCGCCGAACACCCATTTCACGCCTTCCTTCGCCGAGAGTTGGTCGAAATCGATGATTGTCTCCCATTCCGGTCTGTCGGTCTTGTAGGAAGCGACAGGCGTGCGGCGCCACAGGCCCAGCGCATTGGTCTTGTCCTGCCAGAAATTATAGACGTGACCGGCAAGTGCGGCCCCGACCGGCATATTGTCCTCGGCCGTCATCAGGTCGAGCGCGGTCTCGAAGGTCGGCTGATAGGAAGGATCACTCTGCAATTCGGCCACCGTCAGCGCATTCTGGCGATGAACCCAGCCCAGCGCTTCCTTGCCGTTGCGATCCTCGAGCCAGAGGAAGGGATCGTCAGCCGCCAATTCAGGCTGGGTTTTGGTCATCGTGCTGGTCATGCAGGTCTCCATCAGGCGCCCCGCCTACATCGCGTTCGCTGCTTGGATATTCAAGAGCCGTGTTAAGATCGACTACAAAACCCGCCGGCGCACGACCGTCGCCGTCGCCAGCGCAGCGCAGATCGCGCCGAGCGTGATTGGAAGCCCGGCGGCGCCGATGACATCCATGACACCGCCGGTGAGCGGCGGCACGACGATGCCGCCGAGGCCCCACATCAGCGAGAAGGCGGCGTTGCCGGCGACCAGCGCCGAGCCGGTGAAGCGTTCGCCGAGCTCGATGATCGACATGGTGTAGATGCCGTAGGAAACGGCGCCCCAGATAAAGACACATACCCAGATCAGCGGCGTCTCAATCAATACCGGCAGAAGCACGCATCCAAGGATGGTCACGGCGACGCAGCCGAAGCGCACCAGGCGCGCCGTCAGCTTTTCGGCGAGCAGGCCGAGCGGCACCTGCATGGCGATGTTGCCGGCGATCATCACCGACAGCAGCGCCGACATACGCGCTTCGGGAATACCGTGATGTGTTCCATAGACCGGCAGCAGGGCCAGGATAGCCTGCTCGAAACCGGCCGCGACGACGACCGCCGACAGGAGCAGCCAGGCCAAGGGTATGAAGCCCAACACCGAAACCTTGTTCTCGGCCTCCTCGACCTTGGGCAGGCGGCGCACCACCGCGGCCAGGCAGGCGCCGCAGAAGAGGAAGGCGCCGATGCCGACCAGGAAAGGCGGCCAGCCTTCGGTGCCGACGGCAAGCAGGCAGAGCGGCCCGGCTGCAAAGCCGGCCGAGATGATGGTGGAATAGATGCCCATGACGCGGCCGCGCCTCGCCGGCGGCGCCAGCGCGATCACCCAGATTTCGCTGAGCACATAGAGCGGGTTGGTCACCACGCCGATCAGGAAGCGCAGTGGGAACCACAGATAGACATTCTGCGTCCAGCCGACCAGGGCCAGCATCAGCGCCGAGAGCGCCGCGCAAGTGAGCGCGGTGCGCCCCGCTCCGAAGCGGCGCGCCAATGCCGGAATTGGCGGCGAGGAAACGATGAAGCCGATCGGCGTCATCGCCGCCGACAGCCCGATCATCGCCGGCGAAACGCCTTGCCGCTGCAGGATGAAGCTCAGCAGCGGATAGGAAAGCCCTTGCGCGATGGCGAACACCGACACGGTCGCGATCACGCCGGTGATCGCGGCCCACTGCACCCTCTCGCTGCTCTTTGAATCCGCCGCGCTCATGGCTGTCCTCGGCTGGCAGCCTTAGCCGTTCGCCTGGGCAGCCGTAAGCCCTCGCACGCGAAAACCGCTTGCTCCAGCCAAGCCCTGTCAGGAGCCTCGGCCGGGCCGGCCAGGCCGGCGGCGAAATCCGCTTGCGTCAACGGCCGCTCAAATGGGCGGGGCCGGCGGAGGCTGCTATGGGAAGTAGCGGGCGATGGCTCCCTTCTTGCCATCGGCATAGGGCTTCAGCCATTTGTCGTCGACGGAAATCCCGTCGTCGTCCGAAGGCCCCTTCCCGATCGTCCGGCGCCAGGCGCGGAACTTGTAGTGGTCGAAGACATCCAGCATGTGCACCGCGTAGGCGGCGGCAAACGTCTTGTCGCCCTCCACGATCACCAGGTTCTCGTCATTCTCGTAGGAGGCCTTGTAGCCGAGGTTGTGGCTGCCCGTGATGACGGTGGCGTTGTCCTCCATCGGATCGATGATGACGATCTTATCGTGCACGATGGCGTGGCCGACGGTCAGCACTTCCGCCTGGAAATCGCGGGCGATCGTCGCGCCGGTCAGGTTCGCCGCCCTGACGATCGAGACGTTCGGCGCCTCCCAGACCTTTTCCGGGAACACGAAGGGCGACTTGCCGTCCTTGTTCGACTTGTGGGTGACCGGATCCTTGGTAGGTGCGACGTAGTTGGGCATCGCCGTCTCGTCGCTGATCGCCCCCTGCACGATCAGCTTCGGATCGGCTTTCGCCGCCGCCACCGCTTGGTCGACGATCGAGTTCTCGCCGAGCTGCGAAGGATTGAACACGAGAAACAGCACCGCGCGCTTCGCCGCCTTGATGCGGGCGAAGACGTCCTCGAGGTCGACCGGGCGCACCGAGATGTCCTTCTTGTTGCGCTCCGGGTCGTTCGGCGAGAACCACACCGTCATGCCATTCAGCGCTACCGTCGCGCCGTCGAGCGGGTTCGCCATATGATTGTCCTTGCGGAACGGCACGCCTTGGGTCTGCGCCACATGTCCGGCGGCGCTCTCGCTGGCCGGCGGCGGGAACACGTCGGTCTTCATCCGCTCCCAATAGGCATTGAACACCTTGGCCATTGCCGGATCGTCGCGGACGAAGGCGTTGTTCGACTGGCCGCAGATACCGGTCGAGGTCCAGTTGGTGCTGCCGGTCATCACCGCCCGCGGATCGCCCTGGGCATCGCGATAGACGGCGAATTTGTTGTGGCCGATATGGTTGTTGTTGAACAGGCGATCGGTCACCACGACGCCGGCGTCATGCAGGCGCTTCCTGAACGGCGCGTTGCCCAAGTCCCATTTCCCGGTCTTGTCGTCCCGGCCCGAATTGGAAAGGATGACCTCCACCACGTCCTTGGCGGCGATGATCGCGTCGCACAATTCGTCATCGCCGAGCTCGTAGAGCGCAAGCCTGACAGTGCCGCCTTCGCTCTTGGCCCGCTTCATCAGGCTGGTAAGCACGTCAGGCACATCGCCATGCAGGTACGCGCGTATCTTGCTTGCCGGGTTCTGCAGCTCGGCTCTGATCTTGTCGCGCTGCCCGACCTTGATGCCTGCTTCCGCCAGCGCGCGCGACATCCATTGCGTCGACAAGACCCCGTTGGTGAAGGCGACCCGCGCGTTGCCGAACATTTGCCCCAGGAAAATCGGCGGACTGACGGCGCCCTGCCCGAGATAGCCGAGCGGACGCGGAGCACCCGTATAGGCAGGCTTGCCGTCCACGACCTGGTCGGGACGCACCGGCACCGGTTCGAGGCCCGGCTTCATGTCGCCGACGGGGCGTACGCGGTAGGCAATCATCTCGCCCTCCGGCCTGAGATGGATACTGTCGCGGCGCCGGCGCACCGTCAGGTCGCGCCAGAACGTCTTCTGCACCGGCCACACCCCGGTGTCCTGCGGTATCCATCTTGGATTGCGCTGTCCCTTGAACGGCACCCACGCCGCCAGGCAACGCTCCTCACCGCTATCGGGATAGAGGCGGACGATCTCGAAGCCGAGGCAACCCGGGATCATCCCATCGATATCCCATGCCAGGAACGCGACCTCGTTGTTGGTTGCCGCGCGCACTTTGATGACGTCAGGCATCGCTATCCCCCTCAAGATGCTCGGCCTGCAAGTATAGCACAAGTAAAAGACGGGAATGTAACAGGCTTCACGCAGCGAAACGGCAGGCGACCGGTTGCCGTCCCGTCATGTCGCTTCCCTCGCCCTAGTGGTCGCCGCCTCCTCACCGGCTGCATGGCCGCCGGTCCATTATGCCGGCCAAATACGTACCCTGACGAGGCATTTCATGACCGCTGCCCTCCACCCCGCCGAGCCGGCACCGGCTACCGATCGCGCCCGCCGTGGCGGCCGCGCGGGCAAGCGCGCCGGCGGCGCGGCCGCTTTCGAGCAGCCCGCCTTCCGGCAGTTGAAGAACCCGCTGACGCCGACCAAATTCGTGTCCGACGACGAGTTGGAATCGATCCACCTCGCCTCGCTGCGCGTGCTGAAGGAGATCGGCGTCGACGTTCTGCACGACGAAGCCCGCCGCATCATGAAGGCGCACGGCGCCGATGTGCGCGAAGGCTCGGAGCGCGTGCGCTTCGACAGCGACATGATCCTCGAGCTCGTCTCGCACTGCCCTTCGGAATTCACACTGCACGCTCGCAACCCGGCGCATAATCTGCGCTTCGGCGGCAACAACGTCATCCTGTCGATGATGGCCTCGGCGCCGAACTGCTCCGACCTCGACCGCGGCCGCCGGCCCGGCAACCAGGCGGACTACCGCAACTTCCTGCGCCTGGCGCAGATGCACAACATCCTGCAATGCACCGGCGGCTATCCGGTCGAGCCGATCGACATCCACCCCTCGGTGCGGCACCTGGAGTGCATCCGCGACCTCGCCATGCTGACCGACAAGGTCTTCCACATCTATTCGCTCGGCAAGGAGCGCAATGTCGACGGCATCGAGATCACCCGCATCGCCCGCGGCATCAGCCGCGAGCAGCTAATGGCCGAACCGTCGGTCTTCACCATCATCAACACCAATTCGCCGCTCAAGCTCGACGTGCCGATGATGGAAGGCATCATCCAGATGGCGAGCATGGGCCAGGCCGTGATCGTCACCCCGTTCACGCTGTCGGGCGCCATGGCGCCGGTCACGGTCGCCGGCGCGCTGGTGCAGCAGAACGCCGAGGCGCTTTCCGGCATTGCCTTCGCGCAGATGGTCAAGAAAGGTGCGCCGGTCGGCTATGGCGGCTTCACCTCCAACGTCGATATGAAGTCCGGCGCGCCGGCCTTCGGCACACCCGAATACATGAAGGCGCAGCTCGTTGGCGGCCAGCTCGCCCGCCGCTACAACATCCCCTACCGCACCTCCAACACTTGCGCCGCCAACACGGTCGACGCGCAGGCTGCCTATGAGAGCGTGTTCTCCCTCTGGGGCGCGATCCAGGGAGGCGGCAATCTGATGATGCACGGCGCCGGCTGGCTGGAAGGCGGCCTGCGCTGCTCCTACGAAAAGACCATCCTCGACATCGATCTTCTGCAGATGGTGGCCGAGTTCCTCACCCCCCTCGATCTCTCCGAGGACGCGCTCGGCTTCGACGCCATCCAGTCGGTCGGCCCCGGCGGCCATTTCTTCGGCACCCAGCACACGCAGGAGCGCTACAAGACCGCCTTCTATTCGCCGATCGTCTCCGACTGGCGCAACTTCGAGACCTGGACCGAGGCCGGCTCGCCGACGGCGATGGAACGCACCAACAAGGTGTGGAAGGAGCGCCTTGCCTCCTACGAGGAGCCGTATATGGATCCGGCCATCCGCGAGGAACTCAACGATTTCGTCGAAAAACGCCGCGCCGAAGGCGGCGCGCCGACGGATTTCTGATTTTCTGTGTGAGGATGAACAGTCGACCCCCACTCCGTCGAGCTTCGCTTAGACTCCACACCAATCATTCGATTCAGTCTCTGTAAAAACGGACCTATCTTCATGAAATCCCATGTAAAAGCGGTTGTCATCGGCGGCGGCGTCGTCGGCTGCTCGGTGCTTTATCACCTCGCCAAGGCCGGCTGGACCGACATCATGCTGATTGAGCGCTCGGAGCTGACTTCCGGCTCGTCCTGGCATGCGGCGGGCGGCTTCCACACGCTGAACGGCGACCCCAACGTCGCCAAGCTGCAGGCCTATACGGTCCAGCTCTACAACGAGATCGAGGAGCTTTCCGGCCAGTCCTGCTCGCTGCATCTGACCGGCGGCGTCATGATGGCCGATACGCCGGAGCGCATGGACTTCCTGCGGTTGGCTCACGCCAAGGGCCGTTATCTCGGTATGGACACCGAGCTGATCACGCCCTCGGAAGCCAGGGCCATGTTCCCGCTGATGGACGAGAAGAACTTCGTCGGCGCCATGTGGGATCCGGTCGAAGGTCATCTCGATCCGTCCGGCACCACCATCGCCTATTCCAAGGCGGCCAAGAAACTCGGCGCGGAGATCGTGCTGCGCAACCGCGTCGTCGATCTGACGCAGCAGCCGGACGGCACCTGGAACGTCGTCACCGAGCAAGGCACGGTCCACGCCGAGCATGTCGTCAACTGCGGCGGCCTGTGGGCGCGCGAGATCGGCCGCATGGTCGGCGTCGAGCTGCCGGTGCTGGCGATGGAGCATATGTACCTGCTCACCGAGCCGATGCCGGAGGTCGAGGAGTTCAACAAGTCGACCGGCCGCGAGATGATCGGCGTGCTCGACTTCAAGGGCGAGATCTACACCCGCCAGGAGCGCAATGGCATCCTGCTCGGCACCTATGAAAAGGCCTGCAAGCCGTGGTCGCCGGTCAACACACCGTGGGATTTCGGCCACGAGCTTCTGCAGCCCGACATCGACCGCATCGCGCCGTCGCTGGAGATCGGCTTCAAGCATTTCCCCGGTATCGAGAAGGCCGGCATCAAGCAGATCATCAACGG
>NZ_RZRY01000650.1:0-3552 GCF_003998035.1 Mesorhizobium sp. M2A.F.Ca.ET.039.01.1.1
ATGCTGGGCGCATGCGCGTCGTAAGCTGTTCGTGTTTGCATGACGCGCCCCCGACCCTCGGCTAAGGCGAACGTGACGCCTTAGTTTTCACGGCAATTCGGGCCGATCCCGCGAATTTCACGGCGAATAACCTGCATTCCCGAGAAACTCAAGGGACGTTTCCGGTATGCTATTTGCTAAACAGGTGGCTGGCCGAGTGCCCTCCGCCAATTTATCGCGAGGAGAGGGACATGCGCTTGAGCAATCTGGGAACCGAGCAACTCCGGGAGAAGGATAGAAGCTTCGTCTTCCATCCTTCTACGCATTTGGCCAAGCACAGCCGAGGCGAAACGCCAAATAGGATTATGGCCGGTGCGGAAGGCGTCTATATCTGGGACACCGAAGGCCGAAGGAGCCTCGACGGTTTCGGAGGACTCTACTGCGTCAACATGGGATATGGATGCACGGAGATCGCCGAGGCCATTGCCAGGCAAGCACACGAATTGCCGTTCGCACACGTCTATGCCAGCCAAGGTACGGAGCCGGTCGCCCTGTTGGCAGAGGCCGTGGTCGAGTATTTCGGTCAGAACATGCGAAGGGTCTATTTCGGCCTCTCCGGTTCCGATGCCAACGAAACCAACATCAAGCTGGTCTGGTACTATAATAACATTCTTGGCCGGCCCGAAAAGAAAAAGATCATCTCGCGAAATCGCGGCTATCACGGGTCTGGATTGGTCACGGGTAGCCTAACTGGCCTTCCCTTCTTTCACAATTTCTTCGACCTGCCTCTGGATTTGGTGCGCCATACAACCACGCCGCACTATTACCGCCAGGCGCGTGTCGAGGAGAGCGAGGAAGCGTTCTCCCGGCGCTGTGCCGATGAGCTTGAAGCCTTGATCCTGGCCGAAGGACCGGAAACGGTTGCAGCTTTTATCGGAGAGCCGGTACTTGGGACAGGAGGTATTGTGCCGCCCCCCAAAGGGTACTGGACGTCCATTCAAGCGGTGCTCGACAAATACGATATCCTTCTAATCGCGGATGAAGTGGTCTGTGGCTTCGCGCGAACCGGCGAGAAGTTCGGTTCCCACCTGTATAACATGCGTCCGGATTTCGTGACCATCGCAAAGGGTTTGAGTTCCGCCTACCTCCCCATCTCCGGGTCAATCATTGGCGACCGTGTCTGGTCGGTTTTGGAACAAGGAACTGAGAAGCACGGCGCACTCGGCCACGGCTGGACATATTCGGGGCACACGCTTTGTGCCGCAGCCGCGCTCGCCAATATTCGACTGCTTAAAGAAAAAAATATTCTGGAGCATGTCCGCGATGTTGGACCGTATTGGCAAGACCGGATGAAGGCCGAGCTGGCGGGACATCCCATCGTTGGTGAAGTTCGCGGAGTGGGTATCCTGTCGGCCGTGGAGATGATGCGGGACCCAAAACAAAGGATACCATTCGAACCCGACCTTCAGGTCGGGGTGCGCACTGCAGCTGCTCTGTTTGAGAATGGCGTCATCGGACGGGCCATGCCGCATGGCGACATCCTCGGTTATGCCCCCCCCCTGATCATTACCCGAAAAGAGATCGACATCATTGTCGACGCGACGGTAAAGTCGGTCGATACCACCTATCGCGCGCTGAAGGCCGAGGGTGCCGTATGATTTTGCGATCGCGAAGGAGCGAGTCCGGAGGCAGGCATGTCCCTGCGCGCTACTGCGCCGAGCAGACCCAAAACTGTTGAATTCCAGATATCTGATCTTGAGCATGCTCCGGGCTATTTCAGTCACGATTTGTAACCGAATCAGTTCTGCCGCCGCTGTCCTGTTGCCCAACGACCAGGACCTCTGTGCGGCGCGCCCTGCGGGTGTCCCTCCCCGCCGGCAGGGCGCCCTTTTTGACCCACGTAATCAGTATCATTATGGCCCGTGCGGGATCGAGGGTCTGGTAAAGGTCATCTGCACGTTCCGATGCAGATTGAGCTTAGACGTGCCCTTTACATCATTGCAGCGGGCCATAATCATTGCGGTGAATTTTATCACGTCAGGTATATAGAAGGACGATACTCACACGCCACCCCGTTCACAAGGAAAGGCATTTTAATATTGTTGAGACGATTTGCCTATCAAAGAAAAGAAAGCATCGCAACACTTCTTTGCGGATCACGGCGCCCCGGGTGGGGGATGAGCGGCTATCCGAATTGTTATGCTAATGCCGACCCAAATTCCTGCAAAAGCTGGGGTCAATGATGGCTTTTGGTCAGCGCAGGATGATTTCTCCTGATTTGGTCGGTGCAGGGGCGGTCATGATTTAATGCATGGAGATTCTCTGATTGAGCTGTTGAGATCATGAGGCGTCTGCCAGACGCCCATCGGGTGAGCCCAGCATGATTGGGATGACCGACGAAGATCGAAAGTGTGGCAGCATTCTGGAGCCCGGTCAGCCCAGCGACGCCCGCGAATTCAATCACGTTTGTCGGGACATACACGACGCAGCCGGAAGGCGTGCAGAAAGAGGAAGAATCGAGCGCGACGATGACGAGGCACATGCCACTTGTTTTCGAGACATTCCTTGAAAGACTGTCACAGAGTATCGATGAGGCAGATTTCCGGGATGCCATGGCTGAGGCGGCCGGACGACTTGACCTAATCTTCTTTGCCTACCTCTCCTTGCCAGCACGGCCTTCCGGCAAACCGAGGTTAATTTCAAACTATCCACCCCGCTGGACCAGACAGTATCTGGAAAATCAGTATGAGAAACTCGATCCTGTGGTCTTGCGTGCTCGAAATGGCGGCTGCCCGTTTCACTGGGGATCGAATTTGGGAGGCGATAAAATGTCGCCGGCTCAACAGCAGCTATTCGATGAGGCGGCTCAATTCAGCATCTGCTGCGGTTTGACGATCCCAATTGTCGATCTCCGCGGCCGCATCGCTGCGGTTACTTTTGCCGCCGATGAGCCTCGTCCAGTATTTCTTCGGGTCGCTGAGCGGTACGAACAAGCTCTTCAACTGATGGCGGCCTGCTTTCATCGTTGCGTTCGCCGCAAATTGCCGAGCGATCGAACAGTGGATGGGGTTTCGCTGACATCCCGCGAATATGAGTGCCTGAGGTGGGCAGCGCGGGGTAATTCAGCCTGGGTGACCGGCCGCATCTTGGGTATCAAGCCACGCACGATCGCTTTTCATTTGGACAATGCCAAGAAGAAGCTAGGCGTGCGAACCCAAAATCAGGCTATAGCCCTTTTGGGGTCCGAAGGGTCCTCAATTGTCTGAGAAGCTTTTTGATCCCCTTGTGCTCGGGCCATTCGATCGCGCGCTTTGTATCGAGCGTTGACTGGATGCCGAGATCTTCTGTTCCGCCGGCTCGGGCGATGCAGCCGTATTCTTCCAGTCCGCGCCGGTGATCATAGTCTATGGGTGCTCGAGCGGGTGTGTCGTCGCTGACGAGCTAGTTGTGGAGCCTCAACAGGTTGTCCTCGGTTAGAGCGAGGCGACTGATAGGTGTTTTGGACTTTAGGCTCCCGTGGGGACGGTGCCAATTGTATCTGTGCAGCCAGACCGGCAACTCTGCGGCGCGGTG
>NZ_RZRY01000651.1:0-3552 GCF_003998035.1 Mesorhizobium sp. M2A.F.Ca.ET.039.01.1.1
GCCAGCCATATCCGCGAGGGTCTTTCGCGCTATCGCCAGGCGGCGTGACGCGAGCGCCGTTCAGTTGTTCGACGCAGCCAGGGCGACCGCCAATTGGGCGTCGAATGCGCGCTTGAAGGCCGGCCGCGCCTCGCCGCGGGCGACATAGGCGGCAAGGTTCGGGAATTCGTTCAGCAGTCCCGATCTCTGCAGCCGGCGCAGCACGGCCACCATGACAAGGTCGCCGGCGCTGAAGGCGCCGTCGAGCCAGTCGCAATCGCCGAGATGGCGGGAGAGTTCGCCCAGCCGCTTGCGGATCCGGTCGTCGACCAGTGGCAGGCGCTCATCGTGCCACGACGCATCGTGCTCCAGGATCACGGCGGTTGCGCGCTCGAGGATCGGCGGCTCCACCGTGCTGTACGCGGCAAACATCCAGGCGACCGCGCGCGCCCGGGCGTTCGCGTCGTCGGGCAACAGGCCCGCGTGACGCACCGCGATGTGGAGGACGATCGCGCCTGACTCGAACAGAGCGAGATTGCCTTCTTCGTAGGTCGGGATACTGCCGAAAGGGTTGAGCGCGAGATGCGCCGGCTGCTTCATCGCGGTGAATGAGACGAGACGAACGTCGTAAGCTTGTCCGACTTCCTCGAGTGCCCAGCGGACTTGCATGTCGCGCGCCAGCCCCCTGCCGCCATCGGGCGATCGTTGGAAGGCGGTAATGGTGGGTATCATCGGCAGGCCCCTTGTGATGGCGTCGAATGGCTCGTGGCTCTGGAAAAGGCATCGGTCGCGGGCGAGGCGGCGGCGAGGCCGGCCCCGCCCGCATCCATTGCTACTTCCAGGTCCTGCGCCGCTCGAGCTCGGCTTGCGAAGGCTCCTGCTGGGCAAACGATCCTGTGCGGATTTCGCCCGCGCGCTCATAGGTCGCCATGATGACGCCGGTGGTCGTAGCCTGCGATTTGACGAGCTTGAAGGCGGCCGGCATCGCGTTGTCGCCAAACAGCCGCTTGCCCTTGCCCAGCAGCAACGGGAAGATCATCAGCCGGATCTCGTCGATCAGCCCGTTGGCGAGCAAGGTCTGGATCAGATCGCCGGAGCCCTGGATGAGCAGGTCGGGCCCGTCTTCCTGCTTGATCTCCTTAACGCTGGCAACGATATCGGGCCCGAGCGACTGGGTGTTCTCCCAAGTCAGAGAATCGGGCCGATGCGTCGCCACATATTTGGTCGTCGGGTTGAAAACATCCGCGATCGAATCTTTCTGATACGGCCAGTAGGCGGCGAAGATGTCGTAGGTTCTGCGGCCGAGCAGCAGGTCGAAGGGTTTGGAGAACAGTTCCTCCATTGCCGTGCCCGCGACCTCGTCGAAGTAGTGGAACGTCCAGCCGCCGAATTCGAAGCCGCCGACCGGGTCCTCTTCCGGTCCGCCCGGCGCCTGCATGATACCGTCGAGGCTGACGAAGGTGGCGGCGATGATCTTGCGCATAGTCTTTCTCCTTTTGGCTGGTCCGCGCCCGTCACGGCGGGATTTCGAGCTAAGGACGAACGGCAAGGCCGCTTTCCGACACGGCCCCGCGAATTTCTACCGCGCGTTGTCAGCGCGAATGGTGCGTGACGAGAACCAGACATCGCCGAAAACGGCGGTGGCGGTGCGGTCGGGCGCCTTGTCTTCCCTAACCCAGATCGAGCGGGTGCGCGCGGCGCGCTCGCGGGTCGGTATTTTCGCGCCTGGCTCGACGGCGGAGGCGCCGACGCAAGGAATGAACCAGGAGCCCATGAAGGGCCGGCACGCGAAGCCATTTTCCAGGCGGGTTATGAGGACCGCGAGGCCGACGGTTTCGGACGGGCGCCAGGGGAAGATCATGCGGCCGCCAGGCTTCAGCGCTCCCAACCATGCGGCGGGCGGGGCGACGACGCCGGCATTGACATAGATGATGTCGGATAGCGGCAGCGGATTGGCGACGGCGTCGGCCTGGACGATTTCGACATTGTCGTAAGCCGCAAGGTTCGCGTTGGCGCGCGCGGCAAGATCGGCCTCGATCTCGAAGGCGGTGACGCTGCCGCCCGGCTCGACCAGCTTAGACAGCAGCGCCGTATAATATCCGGTGCCGGCGCCGATATGGGTGACGGCCTCGCCAGGCTTCGGCTCGACCTTGCCGAGCCACATGGCATGCAGCAGCGGCTCGCCATTGTTAATGCCCTTGTCGGCATCGAGCACGACGAGCACGTTCTGATAGATATAGCTTGGGTCGGCGCTCGGCGTCTCGAACCGGCCTTCTCCGGCAAAGACGGTCCACGGTCCCGGGCCGAGAAAGGCCTCGCGCGGCACCGAGGCGAACACCTCCTCGATGCGCGGATCGGCCGAGCGGGCCTGCGCGGCCATTAGCCTGGCGTAGAATCTGCGAGCTTCGTCCGGTTTGACCATAGCGCCAAGATAGCGCGTCCGGCTGGAATGTCGCGATCAGCCGGCGAAGGTATCGTAGAGCAGCTTGAAGTTGAGAACGAGGATGACGGCCGCCACCACCCAGGCCAGCGCCGCAAGGCCGCGCGGTATGGCGAAACTGCCCATCTTCTTCCTGTCCGACACGAACTGCACCAGCGGGATGACCGCGAAGGGCAGTTGCATCGAGAGCACCACCTGGCTGAAGACCAGCAACTCGGCCGTGCCCTTTTCGCCATAGAGCGCGGTGACGACAACGACGGGGACGATGGCGATGCCGCGCGTCAACAGGCGCCGCGCCCATTGCGGAATGCGCAAGCGCAGAAAACCTTCCATCACGATCTGGCCGGCAAGTGTCGCGGTGACCGTCGAGTTGAGGCCGGAGGCGAGCAGCGCGACGGCGAACAGGATCGAGGCGATGCTGAGGCCCAGCAGCGGCGACAGCAGCTCGAAGGCCTGGCCGATCTCGGCAACGTCCTGATGCCCGGTGTTGTGGAAGGCGACTGCCGCGACGATCAGGATCGAAGCGTTGACGAACAGCGCCAGGATCAGCGCGATGGTCGAATCCGTCGTCGCCCATTTGATGGCGTCACGCTTGCCGGTCTCGGTGCGCTCATAGGCGCGGGTCTGCACGATCGAGGAATGCAGATAGAGGTTATGTGGCATGACCGTGGCGCCGATGATGCCGATGGCGATGTAGAGCATCGCCGGATTGGTGACGATCTCAGACGACGGCACGAACATCGAATGCAGGATCGTGCCGGCCGGCGGTGCGGCGACGAAGATCTGGATGGCAAAGCAGCCGAAGATGATGATCAGCAGCGCGACGACGAAGGCCTCGAGATAGCGGAAGCCCCTGTTCATCAGCAGCAGCACCAGAAAGGCGTCGAGCGCGGTGAGGATGGCGCCGCCGATCAACGGAATTCCGAACAGAAGCTGCAGCGCGATCGCCGTGCCGATGACCTCGGCGAGGTCGCAGGCGATGATCGCCAGCTCGCAGGCGATCCAGAGCATCAGATTGACGGGGCGCGGATAATAGGCGCGGCAAGCCTGGGCGAGGTCGCGGCCGGCGGCGATGCCGAGGCGCGCGGCCAGCGCCTGCAGCAGGATCGCCATCAGGTTCGACAGCATTATGA
>NZ_RZRY01000652.1:0-3549 GCF_003998035.1 Mesorhizobium sp. M2A.F.Ca.ET.039.01.1.1
GTGCAGGATTGGACCGGCATTCCGACCGGACGCATGCTCTCCAGCCAGACCGAGAAGGCGCTGAAGCTCGCCGCCACCCTGTCCGAACGCGTCGTCGGCCAGGATCACGCCATGGAGATGATCGCCAGGCGCGTGCAGACCAGCCGCGCCGGCCTCGGCGCGCCGGAAAAGCCGGTCGGCGTGTTCCTGCTCTGCGGCCCTTCCGGCGTCGGCAAGACCGAGACCGCGCTGGCGCTGGCCGAGACGCTCTATGGCGGCGAGCAGAACCTGATCTCGATCAACATGTCAGAGTTCCAGGAAGCCCACACCGTCTCGACGCTCAAGGGCGCGCCGCCCGGTTATGTCGGCTACGGCAAGGGCGGCATCCTGACCGAGGCGGTGCGCAGGAAACCCTATTCGGTGATCCTGCTCGACGAGGTCGAGAAGGCGCATCCGGACGTGCACGAGATCTTCTTCCAGGTCTTCGACAAGGGCATGATGGATGACAGCGAAGGCCGCAGGATCGACTTCAAGAACACGCTGATCCTGCTCACCTCGAATGTCGGCTCAGACGTCATCATGGACCGCACCAGGAACGGCACCGTGCGGACCGGCATCGACGATCTCGACCAGGCCCTGCGCGCGCCGCTGCTGAAAGTGTTCCCGGCCGCCTTCCTCGGCCGCGTCGTCACCATTCCCTATTATCCGCTGTCGGACGCGATGATCGAGGCGATCGCCCGGCACCAGTTCGGCAAGATCGCGCGCCGGCTCAAGGCCACCAACGACGCCGAGCTGGTGATCGGCGATGGCGTGATGGATTTGGTCAAGGCGCGCTGCACCGAGATCGAGTCCGGCGGGCGCATGATCGACGCCATCCTGACCAACACGCTGCTGCCGGAACTCAGCCGCGGCGTGCTCAACCGCTCGCTCGAGGGCAAGAAGATGGCGAAAGTCATCGTGGGTGCGTCGCCGGAAGGATTCACCTACTCCTTCGAATAGGACCTTGCCGCGGCGGGTCAAGGTTCGACGGCGCCGCCGTCCGGCATGCCAAGTTCGTCGGCTTTGATGCTCCGGCATGATCTACGCCGAGGGGGGCGCTTCGACGGATTCGATCGCCTGGCACCGCCCGGAGGTGCTGACTGTCATCGAGGCGCTGCATTCCGCCTTCTGCTCGACTTAGCCGGTCGTTCATGGCCGTGCCCGGCTTTGATCAAGGTCAAAGCGACGCGAGGGGATCGGGGCTTACCTGTCTGGCAATGGCAGTGAAATGATCGGACGGTGCCGGAGTGCTCGGCTGATCCGACCTCGGAGAAACACATGATTCTGAATAACGGCACTCTCGTCGCGGTTACGGATGGCGAGAGCCTGCGGCTGTTTCACAACAAGGGGCACGAACCTCATCTCGACCTGATCGAAGTCGAGGATTCGGTCCTTGAAGTGGCCCACGCCGGATCCGGCGGCAGGCATCGCAGTTCAACCGCCAATCCGGACGAGTCCCGGCTGGGTGAAGACGACTTTGCCGCGTCGATCGCGAGCTACCTCAATCACAAGGCCCGCGAGAAAGCCTGCGAGCATATACTGGTGATCGCCGATCCGCGCACGCTTGGTGAGATGCGAAGGCACTATCAGCCGTCATTGAGCGCCAAACTTGTCGGCGAGGTCGCCAAGGACTTCGTCAAGCACCCCGTGACGTCGATCAAAAGCGCCATAGAAGCCGCCTGAGCCCATCGACACTCCGTTCGCCCTGATCGGCATAACCACATTGGCTGGGCGAGCACGCCGCGGTTCGTCGCCGGGCGTGCTCGGTGTCGTCTTACTGAACCTTGATGGTGGCCCACATGCCGTTCATGAAATGATCGGGGATGTTGCAGAAGACCGCGTAGAAGCCTGGCTTGAGGTCGAGCGTCAGCGAACCCGACTTGCCCGGATCGAGTTCCGAGACCTCACCCAGATGGCCGGCCGCATCCTCATCGACACGGTTCTCGTTCGAAATATAGGGCAGCGTCGTCTTTTTTGGGTCCGCCACGGGAACGACGATCATTTCATGGACCGTGGCCTTGGAGGTGTTGGTCACATCGAAGGTCACTTTGCCAGCCGGCACGACCTTCTTGTCGACCTGAACCTTCATCATCGCCATGTTCATATTCGCCGGCATGCCCATCCCCATCTTGGCGTCGGCGTTCATGTCGCCGTTCTTGTCCCACAATTTCACGTTGACCGTGGAATCCGCGAACGCCGGCGCCGCAACGGCCAGCGTGGTCAACGCAAGTCCAATTTTCAGAAACTGCATCGAATGTGCTCCTGTCTGCCGTCCGACGACCACAAAGGCGGACTGCTTGGAAAGATGATTGGTCGCGAGCGCTGTCTAGCAAGCCCAGCCTGACAACCCGCTGACGGTCCCGACGCCCGGTGGTTGGCGATCAACATCACAGTCGACGATGTCTACGCGGCCGAGACAGCCGCCCGGGAGATCGGCGGCGTCCCGACTGATTGCTAGGGGCGTGAAGACGGGTTAGCGACGCAATAACCGTGATCCTCGTCAAGTTGGACAGGATTCGGCCAAACCCTCAAGACCGCCCGGCGCGGGAGCTCACAACAGAGAAAAATGCGAACCCAGGAACACGAGGACCTGGCCGGTGATCAAGGGAATCCTCAGCAGCGGACCGTCCTCTCCGCTGTCTTGCACCGGCTGCCCGAGCACGCAGGGATGCGCCTTCAGCACATCTCTCCAGATGGTTGGAAAGTCCGATCCCTTGCTTCTCTCAGCATTGCAGGTGTCGACAAGCCTCACGACGGCATTTCTCATTGAGCGGCGTTACCTTAAGTGCCTGAATGCGCCACATATGAAGGATTTCGATGCGAAGAATTTTGATTTCGGTCAATGCGTCGAAAAATAGTCGCCTGCAGCGACACCACGCATTCCCCTGCATGCAGCTGTGCCCTCAGTTGCGGCGTCAGTTCGACATCAGCCGATTGAGCCACACCTCGTCCAGCAAGGAGCGGGTAACGCCGCCGAACACCCACTCCCTCAACCGGCTATGCCCATAGGCGCCCGACACAATCAGCTCGGCATTCATCGAGGCGAAGAAATCGACGAGGCGATTGCCTTCATCATCGGCCGTCTTGATGATCTCGGTGCGCGCCTTGATGCCGTGACCGGCCAGGAAGCTCGCCACGTCCTTGACGCTGTCCCTGGTCCAGTCGTCCGGATTGCGATCGACCGCGACGATGGTGACTTCCTCGGCCATGGCCATAAGCGGTACAGCGTCCGCCACCGCCCGCCTGGCCTCACGCGTGTCCTTCCAGGACACCACGATCCTGCGAGCCGGCAAATCCATCGCGCCCTGAGCCGCGACCAGGACCGGCCGGCCCGCGCGCAGCACCAGCGATCCTGGATCGACCGTGCGGTAAGAGTCGCCCGTCGACGCGCCCTGGAAAGCGCTGGTGACGACGATGTCGGCCATGCGGGCTCTCCGGGCCACGGCATGATTCGGATTTTCGATATCGCCATGCCAGTCCGTCTTGACCGCTCCGGCCACCAGGCCGTCGAACTCGCCGTTCAGGCTGGTC
>NZ_RZRY01000653.1:0-3542 GCF_003998035.1 Mesorhizobium sp. M2A.F.Ca.ET.039.01.1.1
GTCGCCGACATTGTCGCCGACAATGTCGGCGACAATGTCGGCGACTGCGCGGGCATGGCCGCGGACCTTTTCGAGACCTATGCGGTGACCGTCGTCGCCACCATGGTTCTGGCCGCCATCTTCTTCGGCGGCACGGCGGCGCTGGGCGCGGCCATGCTCTATCCGCTCGCCATCTGCGGCGCCTGCATCCTGACCTCGATCGTCGGCACCTTCTTCGTCAAGCTCGGCTCCAACGGCTCGATCATGGGCGCGCTCTACAAGGGCCTGATCGTCACCGGCCTGCTGTCGATCGTCGGTCTTGCCGCCGCGACCTCCGCCACGGTCGGCTGGGGCGAGGTCGGCACCGTTGCCGGCATCGGCATCACCGGCAAGAACCTGTTCATCTGCGGCCTCATCGGTCTGCTGGTGACCGGTTTGATCGTGGTGATCACCGAATACTACACCGGCACCAACAAGCGTCCGGTGAATTCGATCGCCCAGGCGTCGGTGACCGGTCACGGCACTAATGTCATCCAGGGCCTCGCGGTCTCGCTGGAATCGACCGCGCTGCCGGCCATCGTCATCGTCGGCGGCATCATCGCGACCTACCAACTAGGTGGCCTGTTCGGCACGGCGATCGCCGTCACCACCATGCTTGGCCTTGCCGGCATGATCGTGGCGCTCGACGCCTTCGGCCCGGTCACAGACAATGCCGGCGGCATTGCCGAAATGGCCGGCCTGCCCAAGGAAGTGCGCCACTCCACCGACGCGCTCGACGCTGTCGGCAATACCACCAAGGCGGTGACCAAGGGCTATGCCATAGGTTCCGCTGGTCTCGGCGCGCTGGTGTTGTTCGCGGCCTACTCGAACGACCTCCGGTTCTTTGCCGCCAATGGCGACAAGTACCCCTACTTCCAGGGCATGGGCGACGTCTCCTTCGACCTCTCCAACCCCTATGTCGTCGCCGGCCTGATCTTCGGCGGCCTGATCCCCTATCTGTTCGGCGGCATCGCCATGACCGCCGTCGGTCGCGCCGCCGGCTCGATCGTCGAGGAAGTGCGCAAGCAGTTCCGCGAGGACAAGGGCATCATGGCCGGCACCTCGAAGCCGAACTATGCGCGCGCCGTCGACATCCTGACCAGGGCGGCGATCCGGGAGATGATCATCCCGTCGCTGCTGCCGGTGCTGGCGCCGCTCGTCGTCTATTTCGGCGTGCTGCTGATCTCGGGCTCGAAGGCCTCGGCCTTCGCCGCGCTCGGCGCCTCGCTGCTCGGCGTGATCGTCAACGGCCTCTTCGTCGCCATCTCGATGACCTCCGGCGGCGGCGCCTGGGACAACGCCAAGAAGTCGTTCGAGGACGGCTTCACCGACAAGGACGGCGTCAAACACCTGAAGGGTTCCGAGGCGCACAAGGCCTCGGTCACCGGCGACACCGTCGGCGACCCCTACAAGGACACCGCCGGCCCGGCCGTAAATCCGGCGATCAAGATCACCAACATCGTCGCGCTGCTTCTTCTCGCCGTGCTCGCGCACGGCTGATCGCGGCAGCTATTCCAGGATAAAGCCCGCGGGAGCGATCCCGCGGGCTTTTTTTTCACATGACACCATGCGTGCCGCCTTCCCGGCGGGCACTCAGTTGGCTTCGGGCCTTTCGGTGCCATGGCGATAGCGGGCCAGCAACGCGTCGATGTTCGGCTCTCGCTCGGGCATTGGCGGCAAGCCGCGTGTCTGGCGCAGCATGGCAATGAAGGCGCCTCGGCGATGCTGGCGGCGGAAGGAACGCGCCCGCGGATGTATGCCAAGCATCGCCAGGAGCCTGCGTTTAAGGTAGCGGGAACGCTTGAGGGGAGCAGGTTCCTCGGCGTTGCCAAGAATCCTGGCGCGCAAAGCGTCCGGCGAGCTCATCGCGTCCATCAGTTCTTCCTGCTCCTGCGCCGTATCACGCGCATAGCTGCCTTCGCGCTTGCCCGAATGCAGCATGAGCACGGTCAGATGCGGCATTGTCGCGATCACCGCACCCTTGCGCCAGGCACGGAACAGCCAGTCCTGGGAACTCTCGCAAACGCACTGGCTGGCCGGGCGCCATGGTCCAAGCCTTGGCAGCGACGTGCGCCGGATCATTTGCGCGGAGCCAAATCCGACCGTGGTGACTGGGTCATAGAAGCCGTCCCGCCCCATCCCGAGGATCATATGCCTGGAACCCTTGCTCGCGGCCGACTCGATGACCGCGCCGCGGGCGATCACTACATCGGCAGCGGTGGCGTCGATCCAGCCGCTCACGGATGCCAGATGGTCGGGAAACCAGAGGTCGTCATGATTCAAGATCGCAACAAAACGGCCGCGTGCTCTGGCAAAGCCGATATTGTTGGGCCCCGACTGTTCGCCGAAATTCACCGGAAGATCGATATAGGATATGCGGCCGTCGCCGAAAGCGGCGACCGTTGTCGCGGTGTCCGGCCGGCACGCGTCGCCGACGACGATGGCTTCCCAGTCCCGCAGGGTCTGGCCCATGAGGCTCTTCAGCGTCTGGCGCAGTACCGCGGGGCGGTTGTGCGTCGCGATGATGACCGAGACAAGCGGTTCGATCCGCCCTGTCGGCGGGCGCTGGCCGGCCTGTTCCACGCTATGCCAGCTTGTAGGGGATCTGTTCGGTATCGGGCGGTAGCCGCCAGTGATCGGGCGCGTCATAGGCGTAGGCCTTGTCGACCAGATTGAGCACCAAAGCAATGTCCGGTCCGAGCGCGACGACTCCGTGCCAGACGCCGGGCGGAATGACGACGATGGCAGGCCTGACCGCGCCGACGATCTTGTGCCAGACCGCGCCGAATGTCGGCGAGGCCTTGCGACCGTCGAACAGTGAGATGCGAACGCTGCCCACCGAGCAAAAAAGCCGGTCGGTTGTGACGCCATGGGCATGCCACCCCGTCACCGCGCCGGGATAAAGCGTGCGTTGAAACACCTGTCCGACTGGAAGCCCGTCCAGATCCCATTCCTCGCGAAAGACTTCAGTGAGGTAGCCGGTCGAAGTCGCGACAGGCCGGATTTCCTTGAGCGCGACGCCCTGGATTGTCGGCGCATCCCACGACGAGCCAGTCGGGTGTCGCGGTCTGCCGGTCTGGCGTGCCTGTCGCCATCCAGCCTTGCGGCACAGTACGATCGCTGTTGCTCATGACCGGTCCCCAATCCCGGCGAATTGATAGGGGGACGCCGGAACATAAGCAAGGGCGTCGGGCCGCACATACACAAAACCCGCCGGCGAGGTGGCGGGTTTTGATTGTTCCGCGGTTCGTCGATAGACTTAAGGCGTGCCGCTGCCGCCGCCGGGGATGCCGGGCGCCAGCTTGCTGGCGCCGTTGATGACCTGGGTGAGGAAGTTCTGGTCCTTGCCGCCGGTCGGTGTCGTCCTGGAGATGAAGTCGAAGATCTTGCCATCCTTGAGGCCGTAATTGGCGATCTGGGTCACGCGGCCGTCAGCGCCGAAATAGACCGCCAGCACATGCTGGTCGATGATGTGCGGGTTGTCGAAGGCGACGTAGCGCTTGCGCGTCTGCGAGATATAGTAG
>NZ_RZRY01000654.1:0-3541 GCF_003998035.1 Mesorhizobium sp. M2A.F.Ca.ET.039.01.1.1
AAACCGTACCGACCGGCTCGCTCGGCCTCGATATCGCGCTTGGCGTCGGCGGGCTGCCGCGTGGCCGTATCGTCGAGATCTACGGGCCGGAAAGCTCGGGCAAGACGACGCTGGCGCTGCACACGGTTGCGGAAGCGCAGAAGAAGGGCGGCATCTGCGCCTTCGTCGATGCCGAGCACGCGCTCGATCCGGTCTATGCCCGCAAGCTCGGCGTCGACCTCGAGAACCTCCTGATCTCGCAGCCCGACACCGGTGAGCAGGCGCTGGAAATCTGCGACACGCTGGTGCGTTCGGGCGCCATCGACGTGCTGGTCGTCGACTCGGTCGCGGCGCTCACGCCGCGCGCTGAAATCGAGGGCGAGATGGGCGACGCGCTGCCCGGTCTCCAGGCCCGCCTGATGAGCCAGGCGCTGCGCAAGCTGACCGCCTCGATCTCGCGCTCCAACACCATGGTCATCTTCATCAACCAGATCCGCATGAAGATCGGCGTCATGTTCGGCTCGCCCGAGACCACGACCGGCGGCAATGCGCTGAAATTCTACGCATCGGTGCGCCTCGACATCCGCCGCATCGGCTCGGTCAAGGACCGCGACGAGGTCGTCGGCAACCAGACCCGCGTCAAGGTGGTCAAGAACAAGCTGGCCCCGCCCTTCAAGGTGGTCGAGTTCGACATCATGTATGGCGAGGGCGTGTCCAAGACCGGCGAGCTTGTCGATCTCGGCGTCAAGGCCGGCGTGGTCGAGAAGTCGGGCGCCTGGTTCTCCTATAATTCGCAGCGTCTCGGCCAGGGTCGCGAGAACGCCAAGCTGTTCCTGCGCGACAATCCCGACACGGCGCGCGAGATCGAGATGGCACTTCGGCAGAATGCCGGGCTGATCGCCGAGAAATTCCTTGAGAATGGCGGCTCCGAAGGCGGCGACGACGGTTTCGAGGACGAAGCCGGCGCCATGTAGGGCCGGTCCAGGAAGATCGCGCAGCGGTTCCTGTTCGGCTCAGGCAATTCGTCGGCTTAGCCGGAGTTCGGCCACAATGCTGGTTTATTTGGTTATGCTTATGTAATCGCGTTCTTGAGTACTGCGTACCCGAACCGCCGGCCTTCGCGCCGGCGGTTTTGCGTTTCGCGGGCGGTGTTGAGCCGCTGCCCGCTTGCCGATTGGTCCAACTCCGTGTTTCTGGACAGGCTCAAGAGCTATCGCTAAAAGGCCCATCTATCTTCTGAAATACCAAAGCCCATTTGCCGCCGGCCGGGCCGGTGGTTCTTGCGAAAAAGGCAATGTGCAATGAGTGGCGTGAACGACATCCGGTCGACATTCCTCGACTACTTCCGCAAGGAGGGCCACGAGATCGTCGCCTCCAGCCCGCTGGTGCCGCGCAATGATCCGACGCTGATGTTCACCAACGCCGGCATGGTGCAGTTCAAGAACGTTTTCACCGGCCTGGAGAAGCGCTCCTATTCGCGCGCCGCGACCGCGCAGAAGAGCGTGCGCGCCGGTGGCAAGCATAACGATCTCGACAATGTCGGCTACACCGCCCGCCATCTCACCTTCTTCGAGATGCTCGGCAATTTCTCGTTCGGCGACTACTTCAAGGAGCGCGCGATCGAGCTTGCCTGGAACCTGATCACCAAGGGTTTTGGGCTAAAGAAGGACAAGCTGCTCGTCACCGTCTATCACACCGACGATGAGGCGGCAGCTTACTGGAAGAAGATCGCCGGCTTCTCGGACGATCGCATCATCCGCATTCCGACTTCCGACAATTTCTGGGCGATGGGCGACACCGGCCCGTGCGGTCCCTGCTCGGAGATTTTCATCGACCGCGGCGAGCATATCTGGGGCGGCCCGCCCGGCAGCCCGGAAGAGGACGGCGACCGGTTCCTGGAATTCTGGAACCTGGTGTTCATGCAGTATGAGCAGGTGACGAAGGAAGAGCGCATCGACCTGCCGCGTCCCTCGATCGACACCGGCATGGGGCTGGAGCGCATGGCCTCCATCCTGCAAGGCGTCGAAAGCGTCTTCGAGACCGACCTGTTCAAGCATCTGATCGATGCCGCGTCCTCGGCGCTCGGCCAGGGGCCGAACCAAGAGAATGTGGCGTCCTATCGCGTGATTGCGGATCACCTGCGCTCGTCCTCCTTCCTGGCGGCCGATGGCGTGCTGCCGTCCAATGAGGGGCGCGGCTATGTGCTGCGCCGCATCATGCGTCGCGCCATGCGCCATGCGCAGTTGCTCGGCGCCAAGGAACCGCTGATGTGGCAGCTGGTGCCGGCGCTGGTGCGCGAGATGGGCCAGGCCTATCCCGAGTTGGTGCGCGGAGAAGCGCTGATCACCGAGACGCTGAAGCTCGAGGAAACGCGCTTCCGCAAGACGCTGGTGCGCGGCCTCGGCCTTCTTTCGGACGCGACCGAGACCCTCAAGGCCGGCGACATGCTGGACGGCGAGACGGCATTCAAGCTTTACGACACCTATGGCTTTCCGCTCGACCTGACGCAGGACGCGTTGCGCCAGCGCAGCATCTCGGTCGACATCGCCGGCTTCACCGACGCGATGGAGCGGCAGAAGGCCGAGGCGCGCGCGCATTGGGCGGGCTCGGGCGAGGCCGCGACCGAGACGGTCTGGTTCTCGGTGCGCGAAAAGACCGGCGCGACCGAATTCCTCGGCTACGAGACTGAAGCTGCGGAAGGCATCGTCCAGGCGCTGGTCAAGGATGGCAAGACGATCGACAGCGCCTCTCAGGGCGATGCGATCGCCGTGGTCGTCAACCAGACGCCGTTCTACGGCGAATCCGGCGGCCAGATGGGCGATACCGGCGTCATCTCCGGCGAGGGCTTCTCGATCGAGGTTTCCGATACCCAGAAGAAGGCTGACGGTCTGTTTGTGCATCTAGGCAAAGTGGTCAAAGGCACGGTGAAGACCGGTGCCGCCGTCGAGCTCAAGGTCGACCATGCCCGCCGCTCGAAGCTGCGCGCCAACCATTCGGCGACGCATCTCATCCATGAGGCACTGCGCGAGGTGCTGGGGACCCATGTCGCGCAGAAGGGCTCGCTGGTCGCGCCCGATCGCCTGCGCTTCGACATCTCGCACAACAAGCCGATCTCGGCCGATGAGCTCGAGGAGGTAGAGCGCATGGCGAACGAGATCGTCGTGCAGAACAGCCCGGTGACGACGCGGCTGATGTCGGTCGACGACGCCATCGCCGAGGGCGCCATGGCGCTGTTCGGCGAGAAGTATGGCGACGAGGTTCGCGTCGTGTCGATGGGCACCGGCCTGCATGGCGCCAAGGCCAATCGGCCCTATTCGGTCGAGCTTTGCGGCGGCACGCATGTCCGCTCGACCGGCGATATCGGCCTGGTGCGCATCCTGTCGGACAGTGCCGTGGCGGCCGGCGTGCGCCGCATCGAGGCGCTGACCGGCGAGGCGGCACGCAGGCATCTCGACGAACAGGACAAGCGCCTGAAGGCCGCGGCGGCGACCCTGAAGATTTCGCCGGCCGATGTGCCGTCGCGTGTCGAGGCGCTGCTCGAAGAGCGCAAGAAGCTCGAAAA
>NZ_RZRY01000655.1:0-3535 GCF_003998035.1 Mesorhizobium sp. M2A.F.Ca.ET.039.01.1.1
ATCACCTCGTGGCCAGCTTTCGACGCTATCTGACCGAATTGCGATAGACCCCGCAAAATGTCCAACTGAGGCTGCAGCGCGAGCATCACGGAGCGGCCAGATCTCGGCACGACAGGCTGAATATTCCCACTCACGCGGAACGCCTGCGAGTTTCCAAGCGGCTGTCCGGTCCCGACCGAAAGGACAGCGTCGAAGACATCACAGACGTAACGCTCCGATTGCGTCATCAAAATTGTGTGCGCAGCGATTGTGGGCAGGCCCAACGACCGGCGCATAGATGCATGGAATACGGAGCGCAATGACATGTTCGCCCAATAGACCACCGGGTGTTTCGCGAGATCGGCAGCTTCCAGAGGAATTCCCGCTAATTGCTCAAGACGGCCGTTCAGGACGCGATAGACGGCATGGCTTAACAAAAGCGATAGAGCCGGCGGTATGTTCGCCTGCCGCAGGAGGCGGAACGCGCGAATGAGGCAAGTCGGGTGAAACGACCTAGGAACCGTAGGCGTTGGCTCGATAATGGTATCGGGACGAAGCCCAACCGGCAGGCCTAACATTGACGATGTGTCGACGAGATGGGACTGGGCAGAGCCCAAATCCACACCGCGCATCGAAGGAACTGACAGGTGGCCATTGTTCACCTGGTCCCATCCCTTGATTTCCTCTGCGGCTGTCGCAGCGAGTCGCTCGTACGAAGGAAAGCAAGGGCCATCATAACCCTCTTTACGGCAAACTTCCAAGGCATCGACAAGCGGTCGCAGCAGCCCGACAAAATCGGTCATGAGCAGAAATTGGGTCGCTGCGGCATGCCGGCACGCTAAATGGCCAATCTTTTTTGACACCCCAGCCTCAGGAAGCTGGAGAAGTCGGCATAGCCTCTCAGCGATGTAACGTGCGACACGAAAGACACGTTCTTCTGAACGCCCATTCAGCATCAGATGCCTGTTTCTTACATAATCAGGCATCCGCCTGCCGGACCGGCCGTCGGTCATTTCCGAAGAATTCATAAGGACGGGTTGGCCATCGCCAGGCACTGCTGTGATTTGCGGTAATCGAAGCATGGTGACTATTGAAGCTCGTTCAAGCGCCGCGCTTGATACCGACAAAGCACGTGGCGCATGCCCTCTCAATCTTTTTTCTCCTCCCGGATCCTACAAACGATTCAGCCGCAATTTACAGATCTAGTCTCTTGAGGTTTCGGCAGAGACCAGATACGCGATCAGCGATGATTACCCATGGGTCCGGTGCGCCGGAATGTGCGGGTTCTGTCTCGCCTTGGCTTCGCCGTTTATTGAGACTACCGGTTTGCCTGGAATTGAACTCCGCCAACAGCTTTTGAATTTCAGGCACGATCGTCGCAGCGTCCCAAGGAACATCCGTTACTGGGCCATAGCGGTCCCGTCCCTTCTGTCGACTGCCAATGTTCAGAACCGGGAGGCCGATAGCGCAGGCCTCTAAAATGCCAGACGAGGAATTCCCAATAACTCCAGCGGACGCCATAAGGGCTTGAATGTAGAGGTGCCCAATCGATGGCAAAACATGAACGTCATCTGGAAACCTGTTCATCAAGGCGTAGAGTTCCTTGTTGATTACGTCTCCGCCGGGATCGAGGTTGGCGAGTGTAAACAAGAAGGCTGGTTGAAATCCTTTGTGTGAATGGTTTAAGTCGAGAACGGCCTCTACAACGCGTCTGGTTATGCCTGCGATTTGGTCCGCCGTCGTTGTGGAGGCTGTCTCGGAGTGGACGGTGGCTATCAGGATGGCGCGCTGTTCGGGATTAAATCCTGAAAGTTTTTCCATGTCGATCGGAGCCAACGGCTTCGCGCGACGCGCAAGCGCGGCACCAATCGGTCCTGTCGCAACGATCTGCGACTCGGCCACCCCGATAGAGCGCAGACGCTCACCCTGCAGGGGCAGAGCCGGGAAATGGATGTCAGCAAGTTTACTTATCGCATTCCGATACCGCTCGTCTATTGCTCCTTCGGTAACGTGCCCCCCCTCGAGGTGGGCCAAAGGAATCCGCATTGACACAGCAGCCAGAGCAGCGCTCAGGATTTCAAAACGGTCACCAAGTATGAGGACGAGATCCGGCTTGTGGCGTTCATAGGCGTCGGCAAACGAGATGACGGCCTGTCCGATGACCCGTGTCATGGCGGTATGGTCGGACGGAGCAATACTTTCATCCGGCATAAAGCTCACTTGGTGAATCGGGCACAGACTCGACGCTTCGACAGCCCGAACCGTCATCCCAAACGCTTGCTCGAGGTGCGTGCCCCCGGCAAGCACGAAGGTTTCCAAGCCTTGTCTCGTGGCGAGCTCGTTGACAACTGGCTCGAGCAAGTGCCATTCCGCCCTGGTGGTCGTCACAATCGCTATTCGACGCGCTGTTGGGGGAACTTGCATTTTTACTTCTCCTGTCGACGCAGTTCGGCCCGCAGCCTGCGATCGTCACGTGATTCGGCGATAGCATCGTCCTTGACGTCGCGATCGACAACGGCTCCCGCCGGAACCAGGGCGCCACTTCCAATCTGCACGCCTGGCAAAATAATCGCGCCCGCGCCTACAAATGCACCTTTACCCACCATGACCCCACCGCAGAGGATGGCGCCAGGGCCGATGAACGCCCCGGAGGATATTTGGCAGTCATGGTCGATGTTGGCCCCGGTATTGATGATCACGCGCGCTCCCAAAAACACTTGCGCGCCGAGGTTGACGCCTAGGTGGACCTGCGTTCCGTGGGCGATCCCGCCTTCGGTTCCCCGCGTCCGGAGCGCACCCATGGAAACCTCGTAGGGATCAAGCAGCATGGCGCCAGGATCGACAATAGGCGGCTCCAGAACCGTCAAATCGTCTTTGAGCAGCCGCATGGATTCGTATTGATCCGCCGCCCTTAAGCGGGGATTCAATCCTTCGCCCACAATCGTTGCCCGCTGGCCGATCCCGTTTACGAGAACCACGCTGGCCGGCCCGGTGAGCCCCGCAATGTGTGCTATGCAATCGCCATCAGTAGCGTGATGATGAACTGTCGGGCACTCCCTGCCTGTATTGGTCGTGCCATCGCGGTTAAATCCAAAGGCAACGAGCAGGATATTGACGATATCCTTCGTTACCCCCTCTGCAGCAACCATATGAATGGCGTCATAGTTGCGCGGCAATAACGGATTTCCCGCCTCTTCATGCCAGGCTTCAGCATGCATGGTAGCCCGCGTCAGAATGCGGCTGACCACGCGCGCGTGCCCTCCTGCCCCCAGGAATGCCAAGTGGTAGCTGGCGTCGCTCATCTAAATTTCGGTGCTTATTGCATCGTCAATGTCCATGTCACCAGCCGCGGCCCTTCCGATGACATCAAATATATCGCCCGCCGGGCGCCCCTCGGATGAGCGTTTGAGAACAATATCCCTCAGAGTAAGGACTTGTCCCGCCTTGATCGAACGCGCCGCAAGGATGCGTTTACGCGCAACGCCCCGTAGAGCCAGTTCGTTACCAGATGGAACCTTCTGCCCTGTGCCCAGCGCACTTGCAGTCGCTTTAATAC
>NZ_RZRY01000656.1:0-3530 GCF_003998035.1 Mesorhizobium sp. M2A.F.Ca.ET.039.01.1.1
TCCTGAGGTCGCGGGCGGAAGCGGCGGTCAAGCTCCTCTGGTCCCTGTCCGGCTGGGGAGACAGCGGCACGGGCATCCACAGCCACCGGCCGGAAATCCAGTGCGAGTGGGACGAGGCAAGCTCCGTGCATCTCGTCTACCTGTACGGCGAGGCTGTGCACAAGCTGGGCGGCTCCATCAGGACGCTGTTCGACGTGCTCGGCAAGGACAGGGAAAGACCGAAGTCGCTTCCCGCCCCAAAGCCGAAGCCGAAATCCGAGCGATCGCTCCGCATCGCCAGCGTCGACGTGGGGGGCGGCACGACCGACCTCATGGTGACGACCTACTACCAGACCGACAACGTGGCGCTGTATCCGGACCAGAACTTCAGGGAGGGATTCCGGATCGCGGGCGACGACCTCCTGAAGGCGGTGATTGAGCGGCTCGTCATCCCAAGGCTCGAGGAAGGCCTCACGCAGGCCGGCGTGCCGAACGCGAGGAACTATCTCAAGGACCGCTTCGCCGGCGACAACCCGAACATGTCCGAGCAGGAAAAGCACCTGCGCCGCCAGTTCGTGCTCCAGGTCCTGCAGCCGATCGCCATTGGCGTCCTGTCTGAGTGCGAGGCCATGCCGCCGACCAGCCACAAGACCGAAATCCGGAAGGCGGGGAGCTTCTTCGAGGCGAACGGAGCTCCCGGAGCCGGCGGCGAGATTCCGGTCGACAAGCGCATACTGCGATACCTCACGGAAGACGTCGGCGCGCTGGAGGACTGGCAGTTCACCATTGCCGGCTGCGACATCGCTATCGATCCGCAGGCGGTCGAGGAATGCGTCCTGTCGATATTCGACGGGGTCTTCGACAACATCGCCGAGGCAGTCAACCACCTCGACGCGGACGTGGTGCTGCTGACCGGACGGCCGATGCGGCTGCCGCCGATGGTGAACCTGTTCATGAACAAGATGGCCGTGCGGCCCGACTGCGTCATTCCCATCAAGGACTACCGGGTCGGCACGTGGTACCCCTTCCGGGGAGTCAGCAACACGCACATCGACGATCCCAAGACCACCGCGGTGGTGGGCGCCATGCTCTGCGCGCTCTCCGAGCGCCAGATCACCAACTTCACCCTCTATTCCAAGTATCTCCGGATGAAGTCGACGGCGCGGTATATCGGACGCCTCCAGGGCAACTCCACGCTTCCCGACGAGACCCTTCTGTTCTCGGACATCGACCTCGACGCAGCGGGAGCCTCGGCCGAGGCCGAGTTCGACTACCACAGCCCGGTCCGCATCGGCTTCAGGCAGCTGCCACTCGAGCGATGGGTAGCCACCCCGCTCTACAAGCTCACCGCCGCGCC
The DNA here is from genome assembly GCF_003998035.1 of Mesorhizobium sp. M2A.F.Ca.ET.039.01.1.1. Lineage (NCBI taxonomy): Bacteria > Pseudomonadati > Pseudomonadota > Alphaproteobacteria > Hyphomicrobiales > Phyllobacteriaceae > Mesorhizobium > Mesorhizobium sp. M2A.F.Ca.ET.039.01.1.1. The sequence continues at coordinate 1,337 of NZ_RZRY01000656.1, forward strand.
CTCGCGTTCCTCGCGGGGCATGAAGAAGCCGGTCCGCGTGACCGTCGCCCGGAACGTCGAGACGGCGGACGGGGACGAGGCGAGCCAGATTGAGCTCCTGTCCAGCGAGGCGACCCGCGAGGAATTCGTGATCGAGGACGCGGAGGACGCGGACGGCGTTCCGGTGAAGCGCATGATGGAGCTGAAGCTGGACACGCTCGCGGTCGAGACGGGCGACGGCTACTGGCTCGACACCGGAATAATCTCCATCCAGTGACATGGCGGCTGAAGCGATGCGTCAAGAGTTGAAGAAGAGCTGCGACACCGCCCTGAGGTCGGCGCTGGACGGACTCGCGTGGGTCGGCGCGGCCGCCAACGCGGAGCGGGTGGGCGGCACGCGCGCCGGAACGGAGCAGCATCTCAGGAAGTCGGCCGTGGCGGCCCGCAAGGCGATGGAGGCCATCGACCGACCGATGTGCGTCGGCATATTCGGCCCCAGCCAGGCGGGAAAGTCCTACTTGGTCTCGGTCCTGGCCCGCCATGGGAGCGCTCCCCTGATGGCGCGCTTCGGCGACCTCGGGCGGGAGGTCGACTTCATCCGCGAGATCAATCCGGGCGGAGAGCGCGAGTCGACGGGGCTAGTGACCCGCTTCTCGGTCACGGAGGAGCCCAGCCCCCCGGGCGCGCCGGTCGTCCTGCGCTTGCTGAGCGAAACCGACGTGGCGAAGATCCTGGGCAACAGCTACTTCCTGGACGGGGACGCCAAGAAGCGGAGCCCGCTCGCGCCCGAGGCCGTGGTGTCGGCGCTCGCCGCGGCGCGCGGCGCGCCCAAGGTTGCGGCGGGAGGGCTCGTCGAGGAAGACGTCTGGGACGTCCAGGAGTATTTCGAGAAGCAGTTCGCCGGGATGCCCAACATAGAGACGCTGGGCGCCTACTGGGAGGATGCCGCGACCCTCGCGCCGCTGCTTTCGATCGCGGACCGCGCGGAGCTTTTCTCCGTGCTATGGGGCGGGCTCCGGCAGTTCACCGACGTCTACCTCGAGCTTGCGGGCGCCTTGGAGAAGCTTGGCTTCGCGAAGGACGCATACTGCCCGATCGAGGCGCTGGTTCCCCGCGACCGGAGCATCATCGACGTCGAGACGCTGTCGGGACTCGGCAAGCCGGGCCAGGAGGATCTGCCGATACGGCCGATGAAGGGTCCCGCCGTCTCGCTTCCGAGGCCCGTCATCACCGCCCTGGCGGCGGAGCTCCGCATCGCGGTGTCGGTGCGTCCGTGGCCGTTCTTCGACCACACGGACCTCCTCGACTTCCCAGGCGCTCGCAGCCGCCAGAAAGTCGACCTGCAGGCCTATTTCGAGGACAACCCGCATGCGCTCAAGGACCTCTTCGTCAGGGGCAAGGTCGCCTACCTGTTCGACCGCTACGTCGCCGAGCAGGAGCTGTCGAGCATGCTGCTCTGCATCAAGCCGTCGAACCAGGACGTAGCGACGCTTCCCGACATGATCGACGACTGGATCAGGACGTCGCACGGCGAGACGCCGGCCGACCGGGCGAGCGTCGAGACGGCGCTGTTCCTGGTGCTGACGATGTTCGACATGCACTTCAACGAGAAGGCCGGCGAGGAGGGGCAAAGCCTGTCGGACCGTTTCAGCGCCCGTCTCGGCTCCTCTCTCACCCGGTATTTCGGCAAGGCTCACAAGTGGCCCTTCGAATGGACGCCGGGCAAGCCGTTCAACAACACCTACTGGCTACGCAATCCCAACTTCAAGGCGGAGTTCCTGATCAAGTACCGCGGCAGCGAGGAAACCGAGATACTGCCCGACAAGACCAAGAAGGTCGCCGCGCTGCGCAAGGCCTACCTCGAGGTAGGAGAGGTCCGGCAGCATTTCCGCGACCCGGCCAAGGCTTTCGACGAAGCCCTCAGGCTGAACGACGGGGGCGTGGGCTACCTGGCTGAAAATCTCGCGGCGATCTGCCGCCCCGAGATCAAGTACGGCCAAATCCAGGGCCGCGTCGGCAGCATCATCCAGGGCATACGCCGCGCGCTGGCTCCCTATTTCGTCGAGAGCGACATCAACAAGAGGATCGCCGAGCGACGCGAGGTGTCAGACCAGATACTCGCGGGCCTCACCGAGGCATGGGAGCGGGATCAGTTCGGCGTCGCGATGAAGATGCTGCAGATATCCCAGAACGGGATTTCCGAGCACCTCCACAT
>NZ_RZRY01000657.1:0-3514 GCF_003998035.1 Mesorhizobium sp. M2A.F.Ca.ET.039.01.1.1
GGCCGAACGCTATGTCTGCGACGGCATGATCCCGGAGGCCGATGACGTTGTACGGCTGGTCAGTATTTTGGGCCGCCCCCTGCACACCTATCGCGACTTTGCGGCCGGGATCGCGAGCGCGGCCTGAGGGCCGCGCCATCCGCGCGCGGCGGGACTATGCCGAGGCCGCAGCCGCGGTGCTCACGGCCAGCGATCAGGTGGGGAGGACCTACGAGCTCGCCGCAGACCATGCCTTCACATTTGCCGAGCTTGCGATGGAGGTTTCGCGGCAATCAGGCAAGACGATCATCCACAACGATCTGTCCGAGGCTGACTACAGGGATCTGTTGACGGGTGCCGGCCTGCCAGCCGATCTCGCTGCACTTCTGGCCGATGCCGACGTCGCGGCCTCGCGCGGGGCGCTGTTCGACGACGGTGGCGCGCTGGGTCGGCTGATCGGTCGTCCTACCACCTCGATGCAGAGCCTCGTCGCGGCCTCTTTGCACGGCTGACCAGGGCGCTCGGCCGTGTCACGTCGCTGACGTGCAGGCCCACGCGTCAGCTCCTGCGGAAATCCGCACGACAGGCTTGAGGGATCGTTCATCGCACGATGCGTGGCTTCGGCTACATCCTACCGCGTGTCGACGAGATCAAAGCTGCCCTGGAGGGAGGCAGCTGAAGTATTTCGGTGGACATCCCACAACGCGTGCGAACGCCGTGCTGAATGCGCTCGACGATTGAAAGCCGATCGCCAGGGCGATCTCCCCAACGCTCCGCGTTCCGCGGCGCAGCTCATCCTTGGCCACGGCCATCCTCCACTGCAGCAGGTATTCGATAGGACCTGTTCCCACGACCTTGCGGAATCTGGTAGCAAATGATGACGGGAAACACCGCAAAGCCGAGCTAGATCCGCAACGGTCCAGTTGTGGGCAACGTCTTTGTGCATTGCAGAGAGCGCGCGCGAGGTTACCGGATCGGCAAGGCCGGCGAGCAGACCTGCATGCTCTTCATCCACTTGCGGCACTTTTGTCCGCAATATCTCCACAAGGATCAATTCAACCAAGCGTGCGATGATAAATTCGCTGCCGGGTCCAGGATATCTGGATTCTGTCTCGTTCATCGACAACAGCGAGCGCACGCGGCCCGAGGATGTGTCATCGGCCAGTATATGGACGAAGGATGGCATCAGACCGGCCAAAAGATTCTCATTGGCCGTATCGAAGCCGAACCGGCCCGCATGCAAGGTAACGGGGGAGTCCGTGCCCTCACCGAGCCGCAGACGAGGATTCTTTGTCGCAGCGACCGCCGCTTCACTGTCCACCGGCTCTATCGACGGGTCCGACGTGAGAGTGAATGGCGCGGAAGTCCGGATCAGGACGAAATCCTCGCGTTGCAATAGCACGGGTGAATGAGCGGACCGGACCAGTTGACACTCGCCTTGCTCGACCCAGCAAAACAGAAGATCGTCTCTCTTTCGAAACGACAGAGCCCATCGGCCTGAGGCTTCAAGACCTCCCCATAATGTTGCGCGCGGCCGAAGCAAGCCAATGAGATCGAGGAATGGATCCATGCGGATTGGACGATACGTAAACGGTTTTGGGCTTTCGATTATCGACCGTACGGCCCCGTAGACATATATTCCCTGAGCACGTTGAAGGTCAATTGCGCGTTTCACTCCCATGCTTGGGGCAAACACGAAAATATCCGAGGATTTGATTATGGCTATCGATAGTCTTGAACGACGGTGGGACGCCTATCTCGCCGCCTACGGCCCAATCGTCGCAGCCGAACGCGAGCGCCTTCTCAAGCAGAGCGTTTCCGACGACGTCGTGTTCACGAACCCGGGTGGAGAAGGCAAAACGCGCAACGGCCTCATCGCGCATATCGAGGACTTCCAGAAGAAGATGCCGGGAACGTACTTCAAGACCGACAAGGTCTTTGTTCACCACGGCGAATTGCTGGCCATATGGTCTATGTACAAGAGCGACGATACTAAGGTCGCAACCGGTTACAATTTTGTCCGCCCTGATAAAGATTACCGTTTCAGCTATATGGCCGGCTTTTTTTGAAACCATCTTCCGCACGGCCAAACGCGCGCTCTCAAGGCCGAGCTCAGCTGGCTTCCATGACACGGCGGCTCCGGGCGAGAAATGCAGCTGAACCGGCGGCTCCTCGCTGCTTAGGGCCGAAGTTCTGCGCGAGGCGAGACGGACGTGTCTTCGCCTCGAACGATGAGCGGTAGCGGCAGTTACGCGGACCTCGCCTCTACGAGCCGGCCGCGCAGGGCCTGAAGAACCCGCGCACCTCTTCAGCGAGCAGGTCCGGCTGCTCCAGAGCGGCGAAATGCCGGCCCACGGTCATGGTCTTTGCGGCCGGGATCGCGAGCGCGGCCTGAGGGCCGCGCCATCCGCCTGTCGAAAACGACACGCAGCTGTGTCGCGGTTTACGGAGCAATGCACGCTATCGCGGAGGTAAAACGGAATCTGCGCTTGGCCGCTTGTGGGCCCGAGCGCCTCTTCGCGCCTACTCTTCCATCTTCTTGCCTTTGGCCAGCGCCATCACCCGGTCGATATAGGCCAGCATCAGCGCCGAAAGCACGAAGGCCAGATGCATGATGGTCAGCCACATCAGTTGCTCCGCCGTGTAAGAAGAGTGGTTGAGGAAGATCTGCAGCAGATGGATCGACGAGATCGCGACGATGGTCGAGGCGACCTTGACCTTCAGCGAGCCGACATCGATCGTGCCCAGCCAATGGACCTCGCCGTCCTGATCGTCGAAGCGGCTGACGAAATTCTCGTAGCCCGAGATGATCACCATCACCACCAGTGAGGCGACAAGCGCGGCGTCGATCAGGCCGAGCATCTTCAGGATCGTGTCCGTGTCGCCGAGCGTGAAGACGCTCGTCACGAACTCGTAGAGCTTCTTGCCGAAGGAGAGCGCGTAGATCGCGAGCGCGACGCCGAGCCCGAGATAAAAGGCGACCAGCAGCCAGCGCGAGGCGAGGATGACGGATTCGATGGCGAGTTCGAGACGCTTCATGAAGGGTTCCGGTCAGATTGCGATAGAGGGTATTTCGGCCAGACAGGGCCGGTTTTCAAGACAAAAAACCCCGCCGGAGAGGGGGACCGGCGGGGCTCAGTCGTGTCCCGCTGGAGTCGGGACAGGGCAGGGAACGCCCTGTCTGGAATCTGGGTGTCGCAATGCGGCAATTCAATGAGTTAGCTCCAGTCGACAGGACAAATCTTCTTGAGCCAGGAAAGGAAAAGGCCCGTCCGACGCGGACGGGCCTTCATCTCAAGCTCTGAATCCAAAAATCCGATCAGACCTTGAGATCAAAGGCTAAACCGCGTCGCGCTGAACGAATTCAGCGCGACGCGGTCTATGTCTTTGTCTAATGCATGTCGTTTGCCCCAAAACCGCTGCACACTTTGGGCGACATGCATCCATTACTGCTCGCTGTTGCTCGCGACCGGCGCCACCAGCGAGGTGATGCGGCGGATGGCGACACGGCGGTTCTCACGGTTCGGCCCAGGCG
>NZ_RZRY01000658.1:0-3482 GCF_003998035.1 Mesorhizobium sp. M2A.F.Ca.ET.039.01.1.1
GTCGAGAACGTCAACAAGCAGACGGGCGGCGTGCTGAGGGCATAGGCTTTCTTGGGATTGCCGGAAGGTGGCGAATCGCCTTCCAAAGGGCGATGGACCACCTCCGCTACTCCGGCCTTCCCTTCGAAACGCAACGCACGGCTTTCCTCGGCATCATCGCGGCCGACCCGCTGTTGGCCGAGACGCTGGCGCGGGCGCGGGCGCTTGCGCTGCCGGATTGGCTGGTGGCTTCCGGCGCGCTCTACAACAGCGTCTGGAACCATCTGACCGGCAAGCCGCCAGGCTACGGCATCAAGGACGTCGATCTGTTCTATTTCGATGATGCCGATCTCTCCTACGAGGCCGAGGACACGGTGATCCGCCGCGCGGCGGCGCATTTCGAGGGGCTGCCGCTGCCGGTCGAGGTGCGCAACCAGGCGAGGGTGCATCTGTGGTATCCGGTGAAGTTTGGTGAGGAATGTCCGCGGTATGCGAGTTCGAGCGAGTCGGTGAGCTATTTTGCGTCGAAGACGCATGCGGTTGGGGTGCGATACGGTGCTGACGGGGCGCTGGAGCTGGTGGCGCCGTTCGGGCTGGATTATATCTTTTCGTTTCGCATCACGCCGAACCGGGCGCTGGACAATCAGCGGACCCATGAGGCGAAGGGGAGAAGGGCCAGGGAGTGCTGGCCGGAGATTGAAGTGATGCCTTGGTAAGGGTGCAGAATAAAATAGGTCGGCGCGAGGCCCCCCTCTCTGCCCTGCCGGGCATCTCCCCCTCAAGGGGGGAGATTGGCAGTTTCGATGCCGGCGCTCCCTTGCAACGCAGGTGATTGACGAAAGCAGATGCGACATCGATCTCCCCCCTTTTGAGGGGGAGATGGCCGGCAGGCCAGAGAGGGGGGCCTCGTGCCGGCCTTTCAACAACGGGCGCCAAAGCGCCCTTCGTCTGCTACCCATTCACCAGCGCCAGCAATTCCTCCGTATAGCGCTTGCCGACCACCTTATCCGGCGACAATGCATCGCCGATCGCCGCAACCTCGGCCGCGCTCAACTCAATCCCGGCCGCCGCCGTATTCTGCTCCAAGTGGCGGATCTTTCTTGCACCGGGGATCGGCACGATGAAATCGCCCTGGTGCAGCACCCAGGCGAGCGCCAGCTGCGCCGGTGTCACGCCCTTTTCGGCCGCCATCTTCTCCAGCACCGCGATGACGGCGTTGTTAGCTGCCATCGCCTCGGCCTGGAAGCGCGGCAGAGTGAGGCGCCAATCGCCGGCGCCGAGCACATCGGGCTTGGCAATCGTGCCGGTGAGCAGGCCGCGGCCGAGCGGGCTGTAGGGCACGAAACCGATGCCAAGCTCGCGGCAGACGGCGAAGACCTCGTCCTCGGGATCGCGGCTCCACAGCGAATATTCACTTTGCACCGCGGCGATCGGGTGCACGGCATGCGCCCGGCGCAATGTCGCGCCGCTCACCTCCGACAGGCCCAGCGCCCTCACCTTGCCCTCGCGCACCAGCTCGGCCATGGCGCCGACCGTGTCCTCGATCGGCACGTTGGGATCGACGCGGTGCTGGTAGTAGAGGTCGATCACGTCGGTATCGAGCCGCTTCAGCGAAGCTTCGGCCACCGCCTTGACGTGCTCGGGGCGACTGTCGACGCCCGCCATGCGGTCGAGGCCGGTGCCTTCGTCGAGGATCTTGAAGCCGAATTTGGTGGCGATGGTCACCTTGTCGCGCACCGGCTTCAGCGCCTTGCCGAGCAGGATTTCGTTCTCGAACGGACCATAGACTTCCGCCGTGTCGAAGAAGGTCACGCCGATTTCGACGGCGCGGCGCAGCGTGGCGATGGCCTCGGCCTCCGGCTGGCCGCCATAAGCGAAGCTCATGCCCATGCAGCCGAGCCCGACGGGGAAGACTTCGAGTTCAGTTCCGAGTTTGCGGGTTTTCATCACGCATCTCCTTGTTGCGATGGGCAGGAAATAGGGCCTTGCAGTCCGTTCGATAATCGGCTCTCCTTTGCACGGCTTGTTCTAAAACATAGACCAATGAACCGCACCAACCTCTCGCAGCTCGCCGTGCTCGCCACGGTCGCCCAATGCGCCAGCTTTCGCGGCGCCGCGCGCGAGCTCGGCATCGCGCCCTCGGCGGTCAGCCACGCGGTGTCGAGCCTCGAAGCGCGGCTCGGCGTGCGGCTTCTGGCGCGCAGCACGCGCAGCGTCGCGCCGACCGAAGAAGGCGCGCAGCTGCTCGAACGGCTGCGCCCGGCGCTGTCCGAGATCGACCTGGCGCTGGAGACGGCGGTCGAGGCGCGGGACCGGCCCGCCGGCAATCTGCGGCTCACCGTGCCACGCACGGCCGCACACCTGACTCTGACGCCCAGGCTCGGCGCCTTTGCCGCGGCCTATCCCGATATCGTCCTGGAGATCGTCATCGAGGATCGCTTCACCGATGTCGTCGAAGGCGGCTTCGACGCTGGCGTGCGGCTCGGCGAAAGCCTGCAGCGCGACATGATCGCGGTGCGCATCGGATCCGACTTCCGCGGCGCGGTGGTCGGCTCGCAATCCTATTTCGCCTCCATGCCGAAACCGCGCCATCCGCGCGAGCTGGCCGACCACCGCTGCATCCGCTTCCGTTTCTCCAGCGGCATCCTTTACCGCTGGGAATTCGAGAAGGACGGCGAGGAGATCGAGATCGCGGCGCAAGGACCGCTGATCCTCGACGAGGACCACCTGATCGCCCAGGCGGCGGTCGACGGCGCCGGCCTTGCCTTCGTCTTCGAGCCCTATGTGTCGGCGCCACTGGCCGACGGCAGGCTGATCCGCGTGCTGGAGGACTGGTGCCCGTCCTTCGACGGCTTCTTCGTCTACTATCCGAGCCGCCGGCAGATGCGCCCTGCGCTGCGGGCGTTTGTCGATTTCTTCAAGGTGAGTGGCACCCTCCCCCTTGTGGGGAGGACTATCGCATATGGCACTCCCCCTCACCCAGCCTCCGCTTCGCTCGGCTGACCTCTCCCCAGGGGGAGAGGAGATTACCGGCGTCGGCGCCAGTCTCTTCTCCCCGTCGGGGAGAAGGTGGCCGCGAAGCGGCCGGATGAGGGGGCTGGCGCTGCCATATGCGATTGCCCCCTTGTGGGGAGGGTAAGGCTCCCGGAAGAAAGCCGGCGCCGGCTTCGTTCGCCTCGCATGCAACCCTTTACCAACACCCCCACCCGCTAAGGCTGGGCGATGATCGTCCTGCACTGGCTGATCGGCGTCATCTTCATCGGCCAGTTCGCGCTCGGCGTCGTCATGGTGCGCACGACAAGCCAGCGCGCGTCCTTCGAGCTGATCCAGCTGCACAAATCCTTCGGCTTCCTGCTGCTCGGGCTGATCATCCTGCGCATCGCCTGGCGGCTCGGCAATGTGGCGCCGGCACTGCCCAGCTCGGTTGGCACGCTGGAGCGCAGGACCGCGCCGCTGGCGCATTTCGCGCTCTATGCCTTCCAGATCGCGCTGCCGCTCTCCGG
>NZ_RZRY01000659.1:0-3465 GCF_003998035.1 Mesorhizobium sp. M2A.F.Ca.ET.039.01.1.1
GATGTGGATAAGCTGCTGGAAACTCATATGAAATCCACGAATCCGAGCGGCAATGACACTCAAAACGAACGGCAGCAATCTGATTCAAATACCGACTCTATTTTTGAATTTGAACCTGCTTTAGAGAAAAGCGGGGCGACGGCCGAGCCCAGGACGAGGACCGCGGAGCCCCCAAAAACCTATCCGCTGGGGCTTGTGCTGAAGGCCTGCCCCGAAATTGTGGACTACGCCGTCGCCGGTATCGGCAATTGGCGCGATTTCATGATTACCGCCGCCCAGGTGCGGGGCTATCTTGGCGTCTCGCCTTCGGCCTATGAGGAGGCCTGCCATGCCATGGGCCAGGAAACCGCAGCGATCGTGATTGCCTGTATCCTGCAACGCGCTCAGCACATCAATTCCGCCGGCGGATACCTGCGTGTGCTGACTGACAAGGCCCGGGCAGGGGCGTTTTCGGTCGGACCGATGCTGATGGCGGCGCTGAGGGCGAACGGCGCCACGGCGAGGATGGCGGGGTGAGCACGGGGACGGTCTCAAGGGTGTCGGTTGAAGCTGAAGGACCGGCATCGCGGCGCGAACGGCACTGGCGGAACTCCGCTTGTGCGGACCTTTTCCAAAGGCGGTCCAGCTCAGTTCGATCCCGCGCCTCGACGCGCTTATTACCGATCAGCCGGGTGGGGATCCGGGGTTCGATTTTCCGCGGTCAGTTGCCTTGGGATCATTGTGGACTTTGTGCCGGGCACTGCCTTCGGTCTCGACATCTCCGTGCAGCGTAAGGGCGGGAGCTTGTTGCACCGTGCGTTCCGCGCGAAACGGCATGCGCGCGCCGCGAGCGACCTGCACTATCATCCGGATCTATATGATCACCCGCGCCGCCCGGCCGAGCGTCCGCTCCGCGTCATTGTAATAGTTCGAAGCCTGCTGGACCGAGTGGTGCTGCGACTGCTGCATGGCTTCCGGCAGCGGAATGCCGCGGCGGGCGGTTTCGGTGAGGTAGCCCGAGCGCAGGCCATGCGCGGAAAAGGCTTGCGGGTCGAGGCCTGCCTCAGCGATGCGGCGCTTCAGGATCAGGTTCACCGCCTGCGGCGTCAGGGCGCGTTTTTCGAGATTGCCCCAACGGTCGATGCCGCGGAACACGGCGCCTTCGCTGATGTTCGCACGCTCCAGCCACTCCCGCAGGACCCGCACCGGACGGCCGATCAGCAACACGAAGGCGTCGCTGTCGGCTTGTGTCGTCTTGGTCCGGCCGAGCCGGATCGACAGGCACGGCAGTTTTTCGCCGTGGGGAACCTTCGGATCGGTGGGTACCGGCTCTTCTTCGACGATCTGCTCGACGCGCAGCGCCGAAATTTCGCTGCGACGCCGGCCGCCGGAGGCGAAGGCGGTGATGAGTATCGCGCGATCCCTGGCGTCGACGAGACGGTCGCCGCCGCAGGCTTTTAGGAGCGCGGTCAAAATGTCGGCGGTCACGGCTTTCTTGCTCTTGCGGCCGCGCGGGCGGGCGCTGGCGCGCACCGCCAGCTTCATGGCGCTCTGCAGGCCCGGGGCCGCAAAATTTCCGTGCAACCCTCGCCATTTGGTCAGCGTCGACCAGCTCGACAGCCGCCGACGCACGGTGGCGGGGGCGTGCGGGCCGTCGACACGCAGCAACTTCGCCAACTTCAGCGCTACAGCCACGTCTTCCGGCATCCCATGCGCCGGGTCGGCTTCCCGTCTTACGGGATCCCACAGATGATGCGCGACGAATTTTATCAGCAGCGCCTCCGGCGCTGGCCAGGGGAGCGAAAAACCGGTCGCGGCGAGCGACCAGGCTTCGAGGTAACCGAGATCCGAGGCCAGCGCCCGCAGCGAATTTTCGCCGATGCCTTCTTTGGCGAGATGGCGCAATGTGGCGACGTCGTCGTCGGTCAAAAGTTCGGCCAGAAAATCGCGCCGGTCAAATGGCAGCACCGACTCCAGCGCATCGAGCGACTCCGCACGGCGCAGTTTTTGGTCGGCTACGGGCTTTGGCAGGCGAAGATCCATGACGGCGGCTCAGAACAGATATTTTTTGTCCGCCCAGGCGAGCAGCACGGCGGCGTCCCGGTCCGGCAGCCGCACCCGTCCTTGGCGCAGGCCTTCAGCGATCGCATCGCCGACGTCCGGATCGACCCAGTGCCCGTGCGTCATCAGAAAGAACCAGGCGAAGGGCAGGCCAATCTCGGCGTCGATCGCCTCGATCCGCTCCATCAGCCGGTGTACCGAAATATCTTCTTCCATCGCCAGCTTCCCGGCGGGCATTTTGAGCGGCCGCGGGATAAAGCCGATCTCGCGCCGGTCGCGATGCTCAAGATCGTGAATGTCGAAGGCCCAATGGTCAAAAATGCGATGGGCGCAAGCGCTCGACCGCTCCCAGTCGGCAAAAAAGCGGTTTTCACGTGGGACAAAATCGAACCAGTCCGGATTGGCGTCCAAAAACGCGGTATCGCGTGTGCCGGCGGGCCCAACCTCATGAAGGACGCTGTTCTCGAGCTCGGTTCGGCGCGCCGCCCGCTGCTCGCGTTCGATGCGGGCCCCGCGCGCCAGAAAGCTGCGCATATGAACGATGCCGCCACCGGCGCGGCCGCGCAGCCGATAGATGGGCCCGGCAAGCACGGGCGCGACCGCATCAGGCTCGCGCCGCACCCAGGACGGGTCCAAAAGATCCTCGGCGTTATGAGGGCGATAATCGGGATCGACCACCGGTCCGGCCAAAACCTCGATCTCGCGGCCGAGCGAGAGCTGGACAAAATCGGCGACGCCGAGGCCGCTGGGCGCGAAGGCGAAGACGCTGGCGCCGCGCCATTCGGTGAACCGGAGGTCGCCGCTTCGGTGTCGGTTCCAGAAGGCAGTGAGGTCGCCGCCCAGTTCGGCCAGCTCGCGCTCGACCCAGGCGCGATGGTCGCCAATGCGTGTGCCACTGGGGGACAAAACGGTGCGGGCGTCGCCGCGCCAGTAAAAATCGTCGATCGAGGCTGCGGTGAAATCAAAACCGGGAAAGGCGTTGGCAAGAGCAGGGGCGAGCTCGGCGTCGGCCGACACCGGCTCGAGGCTTTTCAGGACGGCTTGAACGGAAGCGGTATCGGGCAGGCGGATCGGCTCTGCGGTCATAGTGGCGTCCCTTGCGCGCGAGGTCGTCCACGCAAGCGGGACGAACCATTCCACTGAACCAGCCAGACGACAAGCGCTGAAACCCCACGTTTCCAGGCCTGTCAGCGATCCAGGTGAGGAGTTTCGCTGATTTGCGCGGCGAGATCAATCACTATCGATAAGCGGTCATTATCGATACTGATCTAGTCAAAAGTTGCGTATCGATTTCACGATTGACATTCGTGAAATCAAAACGTAAATAGCAGCAGGAGCACGAAAATGAACGAGAACGTCGTCTACCTGCATGGCCAGCCGAAACCGGTCGGCCACTTTTTGCGCGTGGGAACCAGTGGTCACCGG
>NZ_RZRY01000065.1:0-16180 GCF_003998035.1 Mesorhizobium sp. M2A.F.Ca.ET.039.01.1.1
CGCTTGGCCAGCGCCTCGAAATCCTCGTCGGTCAGCGTCTTTTCGACCGGCTGGATCGACACCTCGATGGCGATCGACTTCTTGGCTTCGCCGAGCGTGGCACCCTCGAAGACGTCGAACACCGAAACGCCGGTGACCAGCTTCTTGTCGGCAGCCAAGGCTGCTCGCACCAGCGTTCCGGCCTCGACCGTCCTGTCGACGACGAAGGCGAAATCGCGCTTCACCGCCTGGAAGGGCGACAGCTCCAGCTTCGGCTTGGTGCGCGTCGGCTTGGCCTTCGGCTCCGGCACGGCGTCGACGAAAACCTCGAAGCCGCAGATCGGGCCGGACGCATCGAGCCCGTCCAGCGTCTTCGGATGGAACTCGCCGAAAGTGCCGAGCACGGTCTTGGGGCCGAGCTTAATCGTGCCGGAACGTCCCGGGTGATACCAGGCCGGGCCGCCCGGCTCGATCTGCAGCCTGTCGACCGGCGCGCCGCAGGCCTCGAGCGCCGCGATCGCGTCCGCCTTGGCGTCGAACACGCCGACCGGCCCGGCATTGCCGGCCCAGCTGCGGCCCGAACCGTCGAGCCTAGCCGTACCGCGCCTCACGCCGGCTGCCACTCGCCGCTGCTGTTCGGGCGCGTCACCTTCATAGGTGCCGGAGACCTCGAACAGCGCCACGTCGCCGATGCCGCGGTCGGCATTGCGCTGCGCCGCGGCGATCAGTCCGGGCAGCAGCGAAGGCCGCATGTCGGACATGTCGGCGGCGATCGGGTTGGCGAGCTTCAGCGCCGTCTGGCCGCCGCCGAACAGCTCGGCGTGCTTGGCCGGGATGAACGACCAGGTCACGGCCTCCATCATGCCGCGGACGGCGAGCGCTCGCTTGGCGGCGCGGGTGCGCACCTGCAGCGTGGTCAGGATCTTGCCGTTGACGGCGTCATGCGAGGTCAGCGGCTGGGCCAAGATGTTGTCGACGCCGTGGATGCGCATCACCTCCTCGACGAGGTCTGCCTTGCCGTCGATGTCCGGCCGCCAGGACGGCACCGTCACCTTGACGACGTCGCCCGAGCCCTGCGGCTCGAAGCCGAGCCGCGTCAGGATGTCGAGGCTCTCGGCCTTGGGGACCTCGATGCCGGTCAGCCGCTTCACTTCCGACAGCGGGAAGGACACGACCATCGCCTTGTGTCCGGCATAGCCGGCAACCTCCATCTCGCTCGGCGTGCCGCCGCAGAAATCGAGCACCAGCCTGGTCGCGAGCTCCACGCCCGGCACCATGAATTGGGGATCGACGCCGCGCTCGAAACGATAGCGCGCGTCGGTGATGATGCCGAGCGCGCGGCCGGTGCGGGCCGTCGTGATCGGATCCCAGAGCGCCGATTCGATCAGCACATCGGTGGTGTTCTCGTCGCAGCCCGAATGCTCGCCGCCCATGATGCCGGCGATCGATTCCACGCCATTGTCGTCGGCGATCACACACATTTCGGGCGTCAGCGTGTATTCGCGGCCGTCCAGCGCCAGCACCTTCTCGCCGTCCCGGGCGCGGCGCACGACGAGGTTGCCGGCGACCTTCTTGGCGTCGAACACATGCAGCGGCCGGCCGCGGTCGAAGGTGACGTAGTTGGTGATGTCGACCAGCGCGCTGATCGGCCGGAGCCCGATGGCGATCAGCCGCTGCTGCAGCCATTTCGGCGACGGGCCGTTCTTGACGCCCTTGACCAGCCTCAGCGCGAAGCCGGGGCAAAGCTCGGGCGCCTCGATCGTGACCTTGACCGGTGTCGCGCCCTTGCCGGGAATCGCTTCCACCGGTGCTGTCTTCAGCCGTCCGAGCCCGCTCGCTGCAAGGTCGCGGGCGATGCCGTAGACGCTGGTCGCATCCGGCCGGTTCGGCGTCAGGTTGATCTCGATCACCGGATCGTCGAGATGCGCGTAGGCCGCGAAGCTGGTGCCGACCGGCGCATCCTCAGGCAAATCGATGATGCCGCTGTGCTCGTCCGACAGTTCCAGCTCGCGTTCCGAGCACATCATGCCATGGCTTTCGACGCCGCGGATCTTGCCGACCGAGAGCGTCACGTCGATGCCCGGGATGTAGGTGCCGGGCGCGGCGAAGGCGCCGATCATCCCCGCGCGGGCATTGGGCGCCCCGCACACCACCTGCACGGGCGGCTTGCCGTCGCCGGTGTCGACGGTCAGCACCCGCAGCCGGTCGGCATCGGGGTGCTGCACCGCCGTCAGCACCTTGGCGATGACGAAGGGTTTCAAGCCTGCCTTGTCGTCGACATGTTCGACTTCGAGGCCGATCGCGGTCAGCCGCTCGACGATCTCGGCAAGCGAGGCGTCGGTCTCGAGATGGTCCTTGAGCCAGGAGAGCGTGAATTTCATGGTTCTGTTCCGTTCGGTCCTTGCCCTTCTGGTCGGGGCACGCTGGTCTTCAGATGTCTCGGCAGGTCGTCCGGCATGTGCAGGAAGGGCAGTTGCTCGCGCACATAGGCATGCAGCGTCGGCTTGAAATAGGCCGGCATGTCCATGACGCCGAGCATGAAATAGATCTTGTTGTCGAGCCGCTTATCGACATAGGCGATCGGCGAGCCGCAAATGCCGCAGAAGGAGCGCTCCACCGGGCCGTTGCGGTAGCTTTTCAGCGACTTGCCTTCGAGCGCGACCTGGTCGGCCATGAAGCCGACAAAGGCCGACACCGGCGCGCCCGTGGCGCGCCGGCAGTCGCCGCAATGGCAATAGCTGATGTGGTGCGGCTCGGCCGAGGCCTCGAACCGCACCGCGCCGCAACGGCAGCCGCCGGTGTGAGGTGCCGTCATGCAGACAGCCCCCCGAACAGCGTCGGCAGGTCGAGCGGCCGGAAGCCGTAATGCGTGAGCCACCTCACGTCGGCGTCGAAGAAGGCGCGCAAATCCGGCATGCCGTATTTCAGCATGGCGATGCGGTCGATACCCATGCCCCAGGCAAAGCCCTGATATTCGTCGGGATCGAGCCCGCCGTAACGCAGCACGTTGGGATGCACCATGCCGCAGCCCAGGATCTCCATCCAGTCGGAGCCTTCGCCGAAGCGCACTTCGCCCGGACGCGAGCGGTCGCACTGGATGTCGACCTCGAGGCTGGGTTCGGTGAACGGGAAGAAGGACGGGCGGAAGCGCATCTTGACGCTAGGCACCTCGAAGAAGGCCTTGCAGAACTCCTCCAGCACCCACTTCATGTTGGCGATGTTGGCGGTTTTGTCGATCACCAGCCCTTCGACCTGGTGGAACATCGGCGAATGCGTCGCGTCGGAATCCTGCCGGTAGGTCTTGCCGGGAATGACGATGCGGATCGGCGGCTTCTGCCGCTCCATGGTGCGGATCTGCACAGGCGAGGTGTGTGTGCGCAGCAGCTTGCGCTCGCCCCTCTCGTCCGGCTGGAAGAAGAAGGTGTCGTGCATCTCGCGCGCCGGATGTCCCTCGGGGAAGTTCAGCGCCGTGAAATTGTAATGGTCGGTCTCGATATCCGGACCTTCGGCGATCGAGAAGCCGAGATCGCCGAAGATCGCCGCGATCTCGTCGATCACCTGGCTGATCGGATGGATGCGGCCGCGCTCGCCCGGCGACTGGCGAACGGGGAGCGTGACATCGACCTTCTCGGCCTCGAGCCGGGCGACGATCGCCACATCCTTCAACTCGGCCTTGCGCCGGGTGAGTGCCTCGGTGACGCGGTTCTTGAGGCCGTTGATCGCCGGGCCCTTCACCTGCCGTTCCTCGGCGCTCATGGCGCCCAGCGTCTTCAGCATTTCGGACACCGAGCCCTTCTTGCCCAGCGCCGAGACGCGCACCGCCTCGATCGCGGCCTCATCCGAGGCCGCCGCGATCTCGGCGAGCAGCGAAGCTTCCAGGGCTTCAAGATTTCCAGCAGTGGCGTTCACGGCGAAACTCTCTTCGTTCGGGCGGACAGCACCCATGTGGTGCGTCACCATCTTGGTTTGATCAGGCATAAGAAAAACCCGCGCCAGCCGTGCCAGCGCGGGTTCCCCAAATCAGTACTAGAAATGCTTGGGAAGCGCTGGCTTAGGCGACAGCGCTCTCAAAAGCATTCGGCGTGGTGTTCTTCAGATATTCGAGCGCGACCTTGGCCTTGGCCACCAGCGCGGCGAAAGCCTGCGGCTCGTGGATGGCCATGTCCGAAAGGACCTTGCGGTCGATCTCGATGCCGGCCTTGTTGAGACCGTCGATGAAGCGGCCATAGGTCAGGCCGTGCTCGTGGGTCGCCGCGTTGATGCGCTGGATCCACAGCGCGCGGAACGAGCGCTTGCGGTTCTTGCGGTCGCGGTAGGCATACTGCAGCGACTTCTCCACCGCCTGCTTGGCGATGCGGATGGTGTTCTTGCGGCGGCCGTAGAAACCCTTGGCGGCTTTCAGGACCTTCTTGTGCTTGGCGTGGGCGGTGACGCCTCTCTTTACGCGTGCCATGTCATGATCTCCTTAATACGTTGTCCAAGCCGAGGGATTAGAGGCCGTTCGGCAGAAAATTCTTGATGACCTTCTTGCCGTCCGGTTCAGCCAGAACCATCGTGCCGCGGGCATCGCGAATGAACTTGTTGGAACGCTTGATCATGCCGTGGCGCTTGCCGGCGGCAGCCGACAGCACCTTGCCGGTGGCAGTAATCTTGAACCGCTTCTTGGCGGCCGATTTGGTCTTCATCTTGGGCATTTTGCTACTCCGTATTGGTGGCGCACCATCGCGCTTCTTTTCTCGCTTCGGGCCGACCAAAGCCCGAAAAGCAAATGAAACCGCCACGGCATGCCCTGCCGGGCGGTTTTCTGGAACCGCGGTCCTATAGATCAAAGACGGCTGCTGTGCAACACCTCAAGCCATGCGACGCGGTGTCCGCGATGTGCGCCGGCGGGAACGGTTGAGATTCAGGTCAGGCCGAGCCGAAAATGGTGGTTTCCGAGAACCGGAGCGGAGCGTACTTAAAGTACGTGAGCACCGGAAGCGCAGGAAGCCGCCATTTGCAGGCCGGCCTCACCTGAAGATTACCGTTCCTAGGGCAGCGTGAACCACACCGGCAACACCCCCGACTGTTGCGCGCCGTCGATCAGCTCGAAGGCCGGCAGCGCCACCAGGAACACCATGCCGTCGAGCAGCGTGTTCAACAACAGGCGCGGCTTGAAGCTGCCGGTGTCGCCCTCCCGGTAGAGCCGGAGGTTCGGGAAGAAACGCGGCACCTTGGCAAGATACGCCGCATAAGGGGCGCCGAGAACTTCCTTCAGATAGCGCTCCTCGCGCAGGATGACGATGTGGAACGCGCCGGCGCACAGCAGCGCAAAGAGAATGATGCCTGAAAACGAGCCGATCTGCGCGCCGACGCCGGCAGCAGCCACGGTCGAGAACAGGTAGAGCGGGTTGCGGGTGATCGAATAGGGCCCGCCGGTGACCACTTCGGAGGATTTGCGCCCCCCGATATAAAGCGTCGACCACAATCGCCCGACTATGCCGAGAAAAATCAAGAGCACGCCGAACATCTCGATCGTTTCGTGCACCGGCGTGTCCGGCGGAAAAGTCGACTGTCCGAACAGAAGCGCGGCAAACAGCACCACGATCAGAACGGCCAGCACAACGCGGCGCATATACTGATAGCCGCCGAGACCTGGCGTTTGCCTGGCAGGCTTGGACTTCACTTCATCGGCCATGAGGAAAACCCGATCGTCTGCTCGCGATCGCGAAGCGATCGTCGAGATTTGCACGCAACCGAAGAACTCGGTCGTCGATTTGCTCGCGATCGGACAGAAAACAGGCGTCCCGCCGATCGTCGGGACGCCCCTGCACCATGATTTTGGCGGGATTTAGCGCGGCGCCAGAACCATCATCATCTGGCGGCCTTCGAGCTTCGGTTCGGCTTCGACCTTGGCGATCGGCGCCACTTCCTCGCGAACCTTGTTCAGGAGCTGCATGCCGAGCTCCATATGCGCCATCTCGCGGCCGCGGAAGCGCAGCGTCAGCTTGACCTTGTCGCCTTCCTCGAAGAAGCGCCGCACGGCCTTCATCTTGGTCTCATAGTCATGGCTGTCGATGTTCGGGCGCATCTTGATCTCCTTGATCTCGATGACCTTCTGGTTCTTGCGCGCTTCGGCCGCCTTCTTCTGGTTGGCGTATTTCAGCTTGCCGAGATCGAGGATCTTGACGACGGGCGGTACCGCATTGGGCGATATCTCGACCAGATCGAGCCCGGCCTCTTCGGCGAGCAGCAATGCGTCGTTGATGGAAACATCGCCGCGGTTCTGGCCTTCGGCGTCGATAAGCTGGACCCGGGGAACCCGGATGTCTCGGTTGGAGCGCGGCCCGTCCTTGGTGGGTGCCGCTGCTTTGAAAGGTCTGCGAATGGTCGTGGTCTCCTCGGCCGTTTCGTTCAGGGTTTCTGTAGAGTCAAAACAGGTGGACGCGCCTATGTGGTGAGCGCGGGGTGTGAGTCAATAGCATAGCCCTGCCGGAAAATCACCTGCCGCCTGCAATTGTCTGCACCAAGCAAAGAAATGCCGCGAGCACTTTTCGTTGAACCACCGCCTGTGCCAAAAGACCGGCGGAAAGGACAAGCCCATGGCCGCCGGCGCTCCGGTTTTCATCGATGTGGACGGATCGAGCATCGCCGTCAGGCAGGCGCCGGGCGCGGCGCCCGGCGTGGTGTGGCTCGGCGGCTACAAGTCCGACATGCTGGGCACGAAGGCGGAGACACTTGCCGCCTGGGCCGCTCGCGAGGGCCGCGCCTATCTGCGCCACGACTATTCCGGCCATGGCGAGTCGGGCGGCGAATTCGCCGGCGGCACGATCTCCAGATGGCTGGCCGAGAGCCTTGCCGTCTTTCGGCGCTTCAGCAAAGGCAAGCAGGTCCTGGTCGGCTCCTCGATGGGGGCGTGGATCGCTCTGCGCATGGTGCAGGAATTGCGCCGGGCGGGCGACGACCGCGTGGCCGGTCTCGTGCTGCTTGCGCCGGCGCCTGACTTCACATTCGAGTTGATCGAACCGGTGCTGACCAAGGCACAGAGGCGCGATCTTTCTAAAAAGGGATTTTTTGCCGAGCCGTCCGACTATTCGGACGAGCCTTATATCTACACCCGGGCGCTGATCGAGGACGGCCGCGCCAACCGGGTCATGACCGGACCGATCGACACGCACTGTCCGGTGCACATATTGCAGGGCCTGGCCGATCCGGACGTGCCGTCCAGCCATGCGCTGAAGCTCGCATCGATGCTTCCCGCCGACGACGTGACGCTGTCGCTGATCCCCGACGGCGACCATCGCCTGTCCCGTCCCGAGGATCTCGATATGCTGCAGCGCGCCGTCGCCGACATGGTCAGGCGGGCCGCCTGACCATGCGCATCTCCATCCCGATATCCGCCTTCGTCGCCGCGATCGTCGGCTTCGGCGGCACGCTGGCCCTCGTCATCGCCGCCGCCAAGGCGGTCGGCGCCACCCAGATCGAGACCGCCAGCGGCGTGACGGCGATCTGCCTTGCCATGGTCGTGGAATGCCTGTGGCTGTCCTGGCGCACGAAAATGCCTGTCATCACCGCCTGGTCGACGCCGGGTCTCGCCCTGATCGCGGCCTCCAGCGGTTTCACGATGCCGCAGGCCGTGGGCGCCTTCATGGTCACCGGTGTCCTTCTGGTCGCCACCGGCCTCTTCAAGCCGCTGACCCGGCTGATCGCGCAGATCCCGGCCTCTGTGGCGTCCGGCATGCTGGCCGGCATCCTGGTCAGCTTCGCCGTCAATGCGGTGAAGGCCATTCCCGCCGATCCCTGGCTGATCCTGCCACTGATCGCCGCCTTCTTCGTCATCCGCCTGTTCAATCCGGCTTTATCGGTGCTGGTGGTGCTGATCGGCGGCGGCCTTGCCGCTTTCCTCACCGGCCGCGTCGGCAGCCTGCCGGTGCCGGAACTGTCGACATTGACGTTCATTGCGCCGCAATTCACCGCATCGGCGACCATCGGCCTTGCCTTGCCGCTCTACCTGGTCACCATGGCCTCGCAGAACCTTTCCGGCCTCGCGGTGCTGCGTGCCGCCGGCTATCACCCCGAACCCGGCCCGCTGATCGGCGTCACCGGACTGTTTTCGCTGCTCTCGGCGCCGTTCGGCGCCGCGACCACCAATCTCGCGGCGATCTCGGCCGCAATCTGCACCGGCCCCGATGTCCATCCAGATCCGGCCGAGCGGTGGAAGACCGGGCCGTTCTACGCGCTGGCCTATCTCATCTTCGCCATCTTCGGCGCCTCGCTGGTGGCGATCTTCGCCGTGCTGCCGCAGAGCCTGATCGTGCTGGTCGCGGGGCTCGCCTTGACGGCGCCCCTGGCCAATGCGCTGTCGATAGCCCTTCATGACTCTGGCGACCGCATGCCGGCCACCGTCACCTTCGCCGTGACCGCGTCGGGACTCACGCTCTTCGGCGTCGGCGCGGCGTTCTGGGGGCTTATCGCCGGCATGGCAGTGCTTTTCCTGGAAAAACTCAAAAAGCGATAATCATTTCAGAAGCTTCGCCGGTTTTGGCCGGATTTGTCTTGAATAGCCCATTTCGCCTTCCCATTTCGATTCCACGCAGCCGATTTGGCTGTCTCCAATGGAAGGATTGGGAGAAATGAATACGACTGCATTGATCCGTCCGGCCTGGACGCCGGCCACCATCGCGCTGATGGTCATCGGCTTCATGGTGTTTTGGCCGCTCGGCTTCGCCATGCTCGCCTACATCATCTGGGGCGACCGGCTGGAAGGCTTCAAGCGCGACGTCAACCGCGCGACCGACGGCATCTTCGCCGGCTGCCGCCGCGGCTCCGACAAGGCGGCCCGCTGGGGTCACGGTTCGGCCCGCACCGGCAATGTCGCCTTCGATGACTGGCGCGAGAAGGAGCTCGAGCGCCTGGCCGAAGAGCGCCGCAAGCTGGACGAGATGCTGACCGAGTTCGACGACTACGCCCGCGAACTGCGCCGCGCCAAGGACCAGGAAGAGTTCGACCGCTTCATGGCCAACCGCAACAAGCATACCGCGCCGACCACCACCGGCTCGGACGACAAGCCCGCTGCCAAGCGCGGCAAGGGCACGAACCTGCTCGACGACTGAAGCCGCGCGACAGGCTCCGGTATGATATGCGGCGTCGCGTTCAGCGGCGCCGTTTCTTTTTTGTTCTCTTTGTAGCTTCCCTCCACTGGCCGTTTTTTTCGAATCGCGTATCGTCCAGCCATGACCCTCGGCTTCTTTCGCAATCTGACCAAGCCAAAGCCCACCCCTGTGGTGGAGCGCGAACACTGCGTCGCCGGCCGCACGCTGCCGCTGAAGATCGTCGAAAGCGCCAGGGCCAGGCGGCTCACTTTGCGCATCGATTCCGGCGGCCAGGGCCTTCGCGTCACCGTGCCGCCCGGCCTGCGCCGAGGCGAAGTGGAGAAATTCCTCGACCGCCACCAGGATTGGCTGGAGCAGCGCCTGGCCAAGGTGCCTACCCGCCCGCAAGTGCGGCCCGGCATAAAAATCCCGATCCGCGGCGTGCCGCACCGCATCGTGCATGAGCCTTCGAAGCGCGGCACCGTCACGGTCTCGCGTGACGAGCGCGGCCCGCTTCTGGTCGTCCATGGCGAGCGCATCCATCTGCCGCGCCGTGTCGCCGACTACCTCAAGCGCGAGGCCAAGAAGGAGATCGAAAGACTGGTGGTCAAGCACACCGAGGCGATCGGCAAGCGCGCCAAGGCCATAAGGTACAAGGATACGTCCAGCCGCTGGGGGTCATGCACCTCGGAGGGCAATCTCTCCTTCTCCTGGCGCATCATGATGGCCCCGCCGGCGGTGATAAACTATTTGGTGGCGCATGAGGTGGCGCATCTCAAGGAGATGAACCACGGCCCGAAATTCTGGAAGCTGTGCGAGAAACTGTGCCCCGATACCGACCGCTGCAAGGACTGGCTGAAGCGCAACGGCGGGGCGTTGCAGGCGATTGTGTTTGAGTAGGGACGATGGCTTGCGCGCTACTAGCCCGCGAAGCAAGGAGCGAAGCGACGCGCGCAGATCCTAGGATCCATGCCTAACGTGCGAGCGCCGCAGCGGTGCAAACAATGCTATGCCGTTGAACGAAAAAGGGAATATTCTCCGCCGCTGCACCTTTCGGCTGATGTAACGGCATGGATCCTAGGGTCTGCTCGCCGCTTCGCGTCGCTCCGCCCTAGGATGACGACCGCGCGGTTGCCTCACGCACCCCTCAATCATCATTCGCCGCGTTCAATTCCTCCGGCCGCAGCCCTTCTTCGATATGCGGCCACGGCAGGAAATCCCGGTCGAAGCCATCGCTGCCGAAATACTCCAGCGCCCGGTGCGCCTCGGCGCCGTTGAAGGCGGCCTTGTCGATCAGATGCGCGATCACCTCGCGCGCTTGCGCGACCTTCTGCTTCAGTTCGGCGACGGTCCGGTCGGCCATGATTATCCTGCTCTCGCCTGTGGTTCCTATATGAAGGTAGCGTTTTCCGCCGTGGTGGCAACAGCATGCTTTTTCTCGACTCTCGCGGCTTTTCGTGCCAAGCCCGGCCCATGACGCTCGACATCAAGATCTGCGGATTGAAGACCGACGCCGCGATGGCCGCCGCCCTTGCCGGCTGCGCCAGCCATGTCGGCTTTATCTTCTTCCCCAAAAGCCCGCGCTATGTCGAGCCCGCCGAGGCCGGGCGCCTGCGCGAAGCGGTGCGCGGCAAGGCCTTGGCGGTTGCCGTCACGGTCGACGCCGATGATGCTTTCCTGGACGAGATCGTCGCCAAGATGCAGCCGGACATGCTGCAACTGCACGGTTCGGAAACGCCTGAGCGTGTGGCCGAGATCAAGGCGCGTTACGGCCTGCCGGTCATGAAGGTGTTTTCCGTCAGCGAGACAGCCGACCTCGAGCGTGTAAAGCCGTTCGTTGGCATCGCCGATCGTTTCATGTTCGACGCCAAGCCGCCCAAGGGATCGCAGCTGCCGGGCGGCAATGGCGTCGCCTTCGACTGGCGCATCCTTGCCGGCCTTGACGCCGGGCTCGATTACATGCTTTCCGGTGGGCTCAACGCCGCCAATATCGGCGATGCCCTGAGACTGGCCAACCCTCCCGGAATAGACGTCTCGTCCGGTGTGGAAAGCGCTCCGGGCGTCAAGGATCCGGCGCTGATCGAGCAGTTTTTCCGGGCCGTCAGGGCCGCGCGCGACGACCGCGCCGCCTGAGCACAACCAAAATCAGGAGATCGGCGATGAACAAGCCGGCTATGCCCAATTCCTTCCGCACCGGACCCGACGAGCAGGGCATGTTCGGCATTTTCGGCGGCCGCTTCGTCGCCGAGACGCTGATGCCGCTGATCCTCGACCTCGAAGAGCAGTGGAACCACGCCAAGAACGATCCGGAGTTCAAGGCCGAACTGCAGAACCTGTCGACCCACTATGCCGGGCGGCCCTCGAAGCTGTATTTCGCCGAGGGCCTGACGAAGCATCTCGGCGGCGCCAAGGTCTATTTCAAGCGCGAGGACCTCAACCACACCGGCTCGCACAAGATCAACAACTGCCTCGGCCAGATCCTGCTCGCCAAGCGCATGGGCAAGAAGCGCATCATCGCCGAGACCGGCGCCGGCCAGCACGGCGTTGCCTCGGCTACCGTTGCGGCGCGCTTCGGCTATCCCTGTGTCGTCTACATGGGCGCCACCGACGTCGCCCGCCAGAGCCCCAACGTCTTCCGCATGAAGCTGCTCGGCGCCGAGGTGCGGCCGGTCACCGCCGGCCACGGCACGCTGAAGGACGCCATGAACGAAGCCCTGCGCGACTGGGTCACCAATGTCGAGGACACCTATTACCTGATCGGCACAGCCGCCGGCCCGCATCCCTATCCGGAGATGGTACGCGACTTCCAGTCGGTGATCGGCTCCGAGGCCCGCGCCCAGATTCTGGAACAGGAAGGCCGGCTGCCGGATGTCATCATCGCCGCCGTCGGCGGCGGCTCCAACGCCATCGGCCTGTTCCACCCCTTCCTTGACGACAAGGAAGTGCGCATCATCGGCATCGAAGCGGGAGGGCGCGGCCTCGACGGCGTCGAGCATTGCGCGTCGATGAATGCCGGCAGGCCCGGCGTGCTGCATGGCAACCGCACCTATCTGCTGCAGAATTCCGACGGCCAGATCCTCGACGGCCATTCGATCTCGGCCGGTCTCGATTATCCCGGCGTCGGCCCCGAGCACTCCTGGCTGCGCGATTCCGGCCGTGTCCAATATGAGCCGATCCTCGACGACGAGGCGCTGGAGGCCTTCCAGCTCACCACCCGGGTCGAGGGCATCATCCCGGCGCTGGAATCGGCGCATGCCATCGCCCATGCGATGAAGATCGTGCCGAAGATGGACAAGGACCAGCTCGTCATCGTCAATCTGTCCGGCCGCGGCGACAAGGACGTGCATACGGTGGCCAAGATGCTGGCCATGGAGATCTGACAATGACCACCCGCATCGACCGCCGCATGGCGAAGCTCAAAGCCGAAGGCCATCCGGCTCTGGTCACCTACATCATGGGCGGCGACCCCGACTACGAGACCTCGCTGTCGATCATGAAGGCGCTGCCTGCCTCAGGCTCCGACGTCATCGAGCTCGGCATGCCCTTCTCCGACCCGATGGCCGACGGTCCGGCCATCCAGGCGGCGGGTCTTCGGGCGCTGAAAGGCGGCCAGACGCTGGCCAGGACGCTGAAGATGGCGTCCGAGTTCCGCGCTGGCGACGACGAGACGCCAATCGTGCTGATGGGCTACTACAATCCGATCTATATCTACGGCGTCGACCGCTTCCTCGCCGACGCCAAGGCCAGCGGCATCGACGGCCTGATCGTCGTCGACCTGCCGCCGGAAATGGATGAAGAGCTCTGCATTCCGGCGTTGAAAGCCGGCGTCAACTTCATCCGTCTGGCGACGCCGACCACAGACGACAAGCGCCTGCCCAAGGTGCTCGAAAACACCTCCGGCTTCGTCTATTACGTCTCGATGACCGGCATCACCGGCTCGGCACTTGCCGACACCGCCAAGGTCTCGGCGGCGGTCACCCGCATCAAGGGCCACACCGCTCTGCCGGTCTGCGTCGGCTTCGGCGTCAAGACCGCCGAGCAGGCGCGCGTCATCGGCGCCTCGGCCGACGGCGTCGTGGTCGGCACGGCGATCGTCAATGCGATCGCCAATGTGCTGGGACCGAAGGGCGAGAAGACAGCCGATCCGGCCGAAGCCGTCGCCACGCTGGTCAGCGGCCTCGCCCAGGGCGTCCGTTCGGCCCGCCTTGCTGCCGCCGAATAGCCTGACTATTCCTCTACAAGCAGTTCCGGACGGAAAATCGCCACAGACTTTTCCTGGAATTGCGTGAAGTCCTTTTCAGGACGGGAGCCGAAGCCATGAACTGGATCACCAATTACGTCCGCCCGAAGATCAATTCGATGCTCGGCCGGCGCACCGACATGCCGGAAAACCTCTGGATCAAGGATCCCGAGACCGGCGAGATGATCTTTCATAAGGATCTCGAATCCAACCAGTTCGTCATCCCGGCCTCCGGGCACCACATGAAGATTTCGGCCAAGGAGCGGCTGAAATACTTCTTCGACGACGGCAAATACGAGGTGCTGGAAAATCCCAAGGTCGTCCAGGACCCGCTGAAGTTCCGCGACGAGAAGCGCTACACCGATCGCCTGAAGGAGGCGAAGGCCAAGACCAGCCTCGAGGATGCGATCCTCAACGGCGCCGGCACCATCGATGGGCTGCCGGTCATCGTCACAGTGCAGGATTTCGCCTTCATGGGTGGCTCGCTTGGCATGGCTGCCGGCGAAGCCATCGTGCATGCTTTCGAGGTCGCGCTGCAGCGCAGGCGGCCGCTGATCCTGTTCGCCGCCTCCGGCGGCGCCCGCATGCAGGAGGGCATCCTGTCGCTGATGCAGCTGCCGCGCACCACGGTCGGCGTCGACCGGCTGAAGGAAGCCGGCCTGCCCTATATCGTCGTGCTGACCAACCCCACCACCGGCGGCGTCACCGCCTCCTACGCCATGCTGGGCGATGTCCATATCGCCGAGCCCGGCGCGCTGATAGGCTTTGCCGGTCCGCGCGTCATCGAGCAGACCATTCGCGAAAAGCTGCCCGACGGTTTCCAGCGCGCCGAATATCTGATGGAGCACGGCATGGTCGACATGGTCGTCTCGCGGCTTGAGATGCGCCAGACCATTTCCCGGCTCTTGAAGATGCTGCTCAAGGTGCCGCAAGCCGACAAACCGCTGGAGCCGGAAATCCTGCCGCCGGCGATCGCCAACGCGGAGACACGGCCCCAGGCCTGATGACGCCATATCGGTCTGCGCGACATCATTCGCCGCGAACCGCGATTTGCGCCGTGCGTTGTCTGCTGTAGCCTCTTATTTGCATATGACCGTTCCGAGACCGATTCCCGGTCTCCGGGTCAGGCGTTAGGATTCCGCCATGACAACGCTCTCCGCCGAACGCGAAATCGAACATCTGATGACGCTGCATCCGAAAGGCTTCGACCTTTCGCTGGACCGCGTCACCCGGCTTCTCGAACGCCTCGGCAATCCGCAGGACCGGCTGCCGCCGGTCATCCACATCGCCGGCACCAATGGCAAGGGTTCCTGCGCCGCCTTCTCGCGCGCGCTTCTGGAGGCGGCCGGCCATCTCGTTCACGTCCACACCTCGCCGCATCTGGTGAATTGGCACGAACGCTACCGGCTGGCGGCCGAAGGCGGCGGCAAGCTCGTCGAGGACGATGTATTCGCCGAGGCCATCGCGCGCGTCGCCGAGGCCAATGGCGGCCAGAAGATCACCGTCTTCGAGATACTCACGGCCGTCACCTTCGTCCTGTTCTCGGAGCATCCGGCGGAGGCGGCCATCATCGAGGTCGGGCTTGGCGGCCGCTTCGACGCCACCAACGTCATCAAGCGGCCCGCGGTTTCGGTGATCATGCCGATCTCGATGGACCACGAAGCCTATCTTGGCGACCGCGTCGAGCTGATCGCCGCCGAGAAGGCGGGCATCATGAAGCGCGGCTGCCCGGTGGTGATCGGCGCCCAGGAAAGCGAGACGGCGCTTCAGGTGCTGATTGAGACGGCCGAGCGGCTGGATTGCCCGACCTTTGTCTACGGCCAGGATTTCCTCGCTTTCGAGGAAAACGGCCGCATGGTCTACCAGGACGAGGACGGGCTGATGGACTTGCCCTTGCCGCGCCTGCCCGGGCGTCATCAATACGCCAACGCCGCCGCCGCGATCGCCGCTGTAAAGGCGGCCGGCTTCGAGATCGGCCATCGCGCCGCCGAGCGGGCGATGACC
Source organism: Mesorhizobium sp. M2A.F.Ca.ET.039.01.1.1 (assembly GCF_003998035.1). Classification (NCBI taxonomy): domain Bacteria; kingdom Pseudomonadati; phylum Pseudomonadota; class Alphaproteobacteria; order Hyphomicrobiales; family Phyllobacteriaceae; genus Mesorhizobium; species Mesorhizobium sp. M2A.F.Ca.ET.039.01.1.1. The sequence continues at coordinate 15,295 of NZ_RZRY01000065.1, forward strand.
CATGTCGCCTGGCCGGCACGCATGCAGAAGCTGACGCAGGGCAAATTGGTGGATCTGGCTCCGAAGGGCGCGGAGATCTGGCTGGACGGCGGCCACAATCCCGGGGCCGGCATCGTCATCGCCGAGGCCCTGGCCGAGCAGGAGGAGAAGAATCCGAGGCCTCTGGTGCTGATCTCCGGCATGATCAACACCAAGGACCAGACCGGCTATTTCAGCGCCTTCAAGGGGCTTGCCCGCCATGTCTACACCGTGCCGGTGAGCAACAGCGATGCCGGCGTTCCCAACGACGAGCTGGCATTGCGGGCGGAAGAGGCCGGCCTGTCGGCCGAGCCGGTCAGCTCCGTCGCCAGCGCGCTGATGCTGTTGCGCGACTCCTGGGACGGCCCGGCGCCGCGCATTCTCATCGGCGGCTCGCTCTATTTCGCGGGCGCCGTTCTGGCCGAAAACGGTACGCCGCCGACCTAAGTCAAATTCAAGATAGCGCTGCGGATTCGGCGGGGGCCGAAAGGAACCGGCCATGATCAAAGTCAGGCAGCTCGCCCATGTCTGCATCTTCGCGCACGACCTGGAGGCGACGCGCTCCTTCTATCGCGACGTGCTTGGCATGGACACAAGGTTCAATTTCCTGCGCGACGGCAGGATTTTCGGCTTCTATCTCAACTGCGGCGGCCGCAGCCATGTCGAGGTGTTTGAGAAGACCGAGGCCAGCTACGGCGACCGTAACCAGATCAACCATTTCTGCCTGGAAGTGGAAGATATCGAGGCTGCGATCGCCCATATCCGCTCGAAAGGCGTCGAGGTGACGCCGAAGAAGCTCGCATGCGACGACACTTTTCAGGCCTGGATCACCGATCCCAACGGCGTGAGGATCGAGCTGTTCGAATAC
>NZ_RZRY01000660.1:0-3461 GCF_003998035.1 Mesorhizobium sp. M2A.F.Ca.ET.039.01.1.1
ATGCAGCGAGAGCTTGTCGGCCGGCCAGAGGTCATCGCAATCCAGGAAGCCGATGAACTCGCCGCCGGCGATCCTCAGGCCGACATTTCGCGCGGGTCCCGGGCCGCGCCGCGGCCCGTCGAGGACGCGGATCGCCGGGAAACGCGAAGCCAGGGTCTCGACGATCTCGCGCGAGCGGTCGGTCGAGCCGTCGTCGACAACCAGGATTTCCTGCACCGGCCACGCTTGGTCGAGTATGGTTTTCAGGGCGTCGGCGATGTATTTCTCGCCGTTTCGCACCGGCATGATGACGCTGATCGTTGGGCTGTCGCTCATGCTCTGAGTTCCCGCACGAACCCTCGCAGCACGGTTGCCGCCTCCATCGGATCGTTGCCGATCAGGAACTCGTGGCATGGAAGCGAGCGCGACAGGCTGGCGGCCTGCTGGAATATCTCGTTATGGCCGGTCCGCAAGATCTTCGACGTGCTTGGCGAGAGCGCACGGATCATATCGAACCGTGAAGCGGAACGGATTGTCGAAGCATCCTCGCCGGTGAGCTTGCAGGAGACAAGAGCTTTCACCGCGATTTGCGGGACCAGCGCATCCGGTATCGTCGTGCTGATCGGGACGAGCGCCTTTTCCCCCGGGCGACGGTCCCGGTTCACTGCTTGCGCGGCAAGCCCGCTGAAGAGGATCTCCGCCATCCCGGTGAGTTTCATGGTGTCGAAGAGCGAGTGGCTTCGCCAGTCTGCCCCAGACTGCGACACCAGCACAATATCATCGCCCGTGGTCTGCATCCCCGCGGAAATTGCGGCAGCCGTCAGCGTCGATTTGCCGGAACCTCCCGGACCGGCGAGCATCACGCCCACGCCATCTTCGCCGACAACGGCGGAATGAAGCATCGCGTGCCCCGTGGCCAACGCGCCCCAATGGATGTGGTGGCGCAGCGGAGACCCGTATTCCCAGACCGGCAGCCGGGCAGCGGCTCCCACCCAATAGACGCCGGTGCCGGCGGACAGGTCGTGCAGATGCCAGATTCCGCGGCTCTCGTCGGATACGATTGCGACGCCGGCCTCGCTGTCCCATACGGTCCGGGTGACGGCATCGGCCTCGTCGGCTTCAAAGGGCCATTCGGCGGGCGGAGCCGGAAAGCCGTCGTCCTCATGCGAGACGGCATAGACAGTGATCGAGCGGTCTTCCGCAGTGGCTCCCGTTGTTTGCGCATGACGCAGAACCGGCAGGATGACCGGATCGAGCGCGGTTCCGCATGTGCGCAGCCGCAGCGTCAACCCGCCAAGGCGAAAGCGATGCTCAGCGCCGGATTCGTACCACCGGAAACTCGCGTCGGCAATGACGCGGCGGACGAATGCTGCAGGCGCCGTACGGGGATCGACGGCGGCTCGGACCATTCGGATCAGCTGTCCCCCAGCTCCCGCCGCAGCGGCCATCCACCGCCCGGATCCACGTCATGGATGGGGTCGAGGACAATCAGCTCCTGCAAGTCCGTGTGAATCTCCAGCTCCGGCCTCATGAAGGATGCGCGGCTGGAAATGTCGGGCAGCTTGGGCAATTCGATCGGCGAGGCCGGCAGAAGTATGCCTTCCTCCGCGAGGAGGTCGAGGAAGCCTCGCACCGAGGCAATGTCATCGTCGTCCAAGTCGGGATAACCCGTCCTCAACGCCGTCTCGATCATGGTGGGATCGACAGGCTTACGCAACATCTCCCAGATGAGCTGCGCGCTCCCCTTCATGCCGTAATACTTGCCGGTCGCAAAGTTCACCGCGACGACTTCACCGTCGAAGATCTCGCTCGACAAATTTGTTTCGTCTAAGACGACGCCCAACATCATTCCGCCCTTTGCCCCTAAATGGCGGGGTGATACACCAAGGGGCCGCGTGGGGGAAGTGTTCCTTGGTCAAAGATTTGCAGCGCTTCATTCGAAGCAACCCAACTGAATTCGCAGATTGGCTGAGGAACGCCGTGGCGCAAAAGCGGAGTCTTCAATGGAATTCCACACCCGGCCGAGCGGCCGTCGCGCATGGTCGTGAGCCGGCATGAGAGAGCTGAACCGTGAAAAGGACCGCCATTCCCCCGGGAGCGGTGACGGCTTCTGCGTCATGCCGTGGATTAATCTGCATGTCGCGACCGATGGCGCGATCTCGCCTTGCTGCGAGTTCGACGGATCAATAGGCCACGTGCGGAAAGAAGGCCTGAAGGGAGCCTGGAGCAGCGAGGCGCTGCAGCAGATACGACATCGGTTTGCACGGCAGGAACCGGTTGGGCAGTGCTGGAAATGTTTCGACCGTGACGAAAGAGAGGGGGACAGCCTGCGCCAGCAGATGAATCGCCAGTTCAGCGCATGGCACCGGCGGCTTGCGTCCGCGGATGAACCCTTCGCGGCCGCGCCGGCATCGCCGGCGGCGCTCGATGTCAGGTTCTCGAACCTGTGCAATTTCAAGTGCCGAAGCTGCTGGCACGGCGCCAGTTCGAAGTGGTTCACCGATGGCCGCGCCATCGGCGTCACCGCGGGTGACAAAGCCGAGATCAAGAGCTTCGCCTCGGCCACCGAGATGATGGACCAGATGTCGGGCTGGATCGACAATATCGAGTCGATCTACTTCGCTGGCGGCGAACCGCTTTTGACGGAAGAGCACTATCGGTTGCTGGATGCTCTGATCGAGGCAGGACGAACCCATGTCAGCCTGCGCTATAATACGAACATGTCCGTCACGGGCTTGGGCGGAAGATCGATATTCCAGCTGTGGAACGCATTTGAGAATGTCAGTGTCCAAGCAAGTGTCGACGACACTGGTGCCCGCGGTGCCCTTATTCGGCACGGTTTCGACTGGCCGCTATTCGTCGACAACATCATCCGGCTGCGACGGGAATGTCCGGGCGTGGACTTGGAGTTCGGCATAACCGTTTCCGCTTTGAACGTCAGCACTTTGGTCGAGCTTCTGGATGCCTTGCGGCACGAGTGCGAGGCCAGGGCATCCGAGATCCACATGCACTCTCTGCAAGAGCCGAAATTCATGCGCACGCAGGTGCTTCCGCAGAGGCAAAAAAGCAAGATCGAGCAAAAGTTGCGTTCCTTCCTGGCGCAGTCGGAACCAGGCGCCGGTGCCGAACAAATGCAACGCTACGTGAATGGCGTCATTGGCTATATGCGGTCAGAGGATCTGGCGTCCGAGCTGCCAAGGCTGGCAAAGCGCATGGACGCTCTTGACCGGCTGAGATCCGAATCGACGTCGAATGTCCTGACGGAAATTGGTCCGATTCTGGTATCGGCGCACGGTTTGTCCGGTACCGCGAGACGCTTCATCTCAGCAGCGCGCCGTGCCGCGGCCAGCTTCTGGCGACGAACGGCGCGTTGATCGGGGCGTTTATTCCGCAGCCTGCGCCTGTGACGGCAGTCCGAGCCACCCCCTGCAATCGGCCAGCGCTCTCGCCGTGATCGCATGACGTTTGGCGACGGTCTTGTC
>NZ_RZRY01000661.1:0-3452 GCF_003998035.1 Mesorhizobium sp. M2A.F.Ca.ET.039.01.1.1
GCACCATGCCGCCGACCGCCGCACCCGGCAGCGAGCCGAAGCCCCCGATGACGCAGGCAACGAAGGCCTTCAGCACCAGGCCGAAGCCGAGATCAGGCGAGACGCTGCCGCGCCGCGCCAGGATGAAGACGGCGGCGATGCCCGCCAGCGCGCCGGAAATCGCAAACGCCGTGGCAATCACTCGGTTTGCCTTGATCCCCATCAGCCGCACCGTGGCGAAGTCGCGCGAGGCGGCGCGGATGGCGAGGCCAAGCGTCGAGCGGTTGAGGAAGAGCACCAGCGCCAGGATGGTCAGACCCGACACGATCAGCTCCATCACCTGCAGCGAGGAGACAGCGAAGGGCCCGAAGAACCACATCTGGTTCAAGCCGTTGAGGACCGAGACCGACTGCGGCTTGGGAGAGATCAGAAGCATGAAAAGGTTCTGCACCACGATCGAGACACCGAAGGCGGTGAGCAGCCCGGTCGTGGTCGGCGCGTAGCGCACCGGCCGGAAGGCAAAGCGCTCGAACACGACCGCCGCTAGCGCCGCCATGCCGACGGCGAGCAGCACCGCGACGAAGGGCGAGGTCAGACCGAGCGCGGCAGCCAGGAACACGCTGTAGGCCGAGACGCCGATGATCTCGCCATGCGCGAAATTGACCAGCCCCATGATCGAGAAGACGACGGCGAGCCCCAGCGCCACCAGCGAATATTCCGCGCCGAAGGCGAGCGCATTGAGGAGTTGCTGCAAGGCGTAATCCATCGCCGCCTACCCGCCGATATAAAGGTTGAAGAGGCCGTGCTCGTCGGCGAGCCTGGCCGGCGGTCCGTCATAGCGCAGCGTGCCCGAGCTCACGACATAGACGCGGTCGGCAAAGCGCAGCGCCTGCCTGGCGTTCTGCTCGACCACCAGCAGCGTCAGCCCTTGCGCCTTGAGCTCACCGATAAAATCGAAGATGCGCGCCACGATTTTGGGCGCAAGCCCCAGCGACGGCTCGTCGAGCAGCAACAGCTTCGGCCGCGACATCAGCGACCGGGCGATCGCCAGCATCTGCTGCTCGCCGCCCGAAAGCGTGCCCGCCGCCTGGCCGTAGCGCTCGGAAAGCACCGGGAACAGCGACAGGAACCGCTCGATGTCCTGGCGCACCCCGGCAGGGTCGCGCCGTGTCGCCGCCCCCAGCCGCAGGTTCTCGCCGACGCTGAGATTGGCAAAGATGTGCCGGCCTTCCGGCGTCGAGGTCAGGCCGGCGCGGATGCGGTCCTCGGTGCGGACATGCGAGATGTCCTTGCCGTCAAGCACGATACGCCCCGAAGCCGGCGTGACCAGCCCGGTCAGCGCGTTGATGGTCGAGCTCTTGCCGGCGCCGTTGGGTCCGAGCAGGGCGACCAGCTCGCCCTGCCCGACTTCCAACGACAGCTCGCGCACCGCCATGACGGCGCCATAGCGCACGACAAGCTTCTCGACCTTTAGCACGTCCTCCCGCCCCGCTTAGTTCAGTGCCGGAACGAAGGTCGGCGGCGTGTCGGTGATCAGCACCCGCTTGCCGTCGGCAAAGCCCATCACCGGAACGGCCTTCACCGGATAGCCCTTCTTCTCGGCAAAGGAGATCGTCGGCGCTGTGGTGCCCGGATAACCGCCGGGAGCGCGGATCGCTTCGCGCAAGGCGGCGGGGTCGACGGTGCCGGCCTTCTTCGCCGCTTCATAGCTGATCTGCACCATGTCGGCGCCGAGCGCGTCGAAGATGCCGTTGATCTTGTAGCCATCGGCCTTGCACTGGGCGAGGAATTTGTCGATCGGGCCGTCGACGCCGGTCGCGCCATGGGTCGCGAACATCACCTTTTCCAGCGACTTCGGATCGCCGACGGTGCCTTCCAGCGACTTGTCGTCGAAAGCGTCGCAGCCGGCCACCCAGCCATCATAGCCGTTGGCGCGCAATTGCCGGATCAGGATGCCGACATCGGGCAGCACGGCGCAGATATGGATGGCGTCCGGCTTCTGCGGCAGCGCCTTGATCGAGGCGATCTGCGGCGACCAGTCGGTGGTGCCGTAGGAATAGTTGAACTTGCCGACCACCTTGCCGCCGAGATGCTCGAACACCTCGCCGAACCACTCCGGCAGCTTCTCCGAGTAGGAACCGGCATCGGGCGACACCATCAGCGCCACGGTCCGCGCGCCCTTGCCGTAAAGCGCGTTGGCGGTGGCTGAGGCGTTGATCGGATCGGGCACCGCCCCGGCGATGAAATTGTCGAGCCCGGCCTGCTGCATTTCGAGCTGCGTGTTCGGCGCCGAGAACACGGTGGCGCCATAGGGCTGAGCGGTCTGCGCCATCGGGATCAGCGCATCCGGGAACGGCACGCCGGTGATGACCTGCGCGCCGGCATCGAGGAATTTCTGGCCGAGCGAGACCGAAAGCTGCGGATCGGACCGGTTGTCCTCGATCATCAGCTCGACCTTGGGCTCGTTGGCGCCCGCAGCCTTGTTCAGCCTGTCGGCCATGCAGTGCGCGCCTTCCGCCTCGCTATAGGGCGCGTAGGCGCCGGTCATGGCGACCGCAAGGCCGATCTTGAGATCCGCCGCGCCCGCATGCCCTGCCTGCAGCAGCCCAGCGGTCAGCACCGCTGCTCCCAGCAAAATCTTTTCCATTCTACCCCTCCTTCCTCTCATTGTGGTTGTTCTTCCGGCCCTCAGGCCGTCTCCGACTGCCCGACATAGACCTCGATGACGCGCGGATCGCGCCACACATCTTCCGTCTCGCCCGAGGCGATCACCTGTCCCTGGTCCATCACGCACAGCCGGTCGCAGAGCCGGTTGATGAAGCGCAGATCGTGATCGATGACGATGGTCGCGCAGCCGATATCGCGGCGAATGGCCTCGATCGCCATCGCCAGCGTCTCCGACTCGGCCTCGTTGAGGCCGGCGGCCGGCTCATCGAGCAGAAGGAGCGACGGCCCCAGCGCCAGTGCGCGGGCGATCTCGAGCCGGCGCTGGCTGCCATAGGGCAGCGTGCCGGCCGGACTGTCGGCGAAACTTGCCAGCTCATATTGCTGCAGCAGCTGATCGACGCCGATCTGCTTGGCGGCATCGGGGCGTACGGCGCGGCAGGTGATACGCGCGACCTCGACGTTCTGGCGAACGGTCAGATCCTTGAACAGCCTGATGGTCTGGAAGGTGCGGCCTACCCCTGCCCGCGCGCAATGCTCCGGGCCGCGGCCAGTGATCTCCTCGCCCGCCAGGCGCACGCTGCCGCTGTCCGGCTTGAGCACGCCGGAGATGGCGTTGACGAGCGTCGACTTGCCTGCGCCGTTCGGACCGATGAGGCCGAGGATCTCGCCGGCCTCGCAGGTCAGCGAGGCGTTGCGCAACGCCTGCACGCCGCCGAATGTCTTGCTGACTGCCTCAACCGACAGCATCGGTCATTTCTCCCATTCCGGCCGCTGGCTGTTCTCCTGTCGGCCGGTCAAAAGGATGC
>NZ_RZRY01000662.1:0-3448 GCF_003998035.1 Mesorhizobium sp. M2A.F.Ca.ET.039.01.1.1
GGGCTAACGGGTCGTCGCTATCTTGATCGGCAGGATGACGCATCCGTTCCGCCACCCGAGTTTCATAAAGGACTTCCTCAATGCGGGTGGTGTAGGCGTCATCCATACAAACAACTGTTGTGCATCGATTGCGCCTAGCGAGAAACGCGCTCTGGTCCTCGCGAATGCGGGAAAGTTCCTTTGGATCTTTCACAGTCTTAAGCAATTTCTGGTATGCACTTTGCAAATTGTTCTCAGCGCGAGACAGTCGTTCCTTGTAGGTGTATTGGTCATCGGATTGCGACGACCCATTGCCGGATGTAGACGGTTTCGTGAGCTTGTTCTGATTGAGCAATTCAGCATTTTTTTTGTTAACGCAATCGTCTACGAGCCTGTTGTAGGCCAAAATTATTTCATTTCGCTTGTCCACTTCGTTCCAGCACTGTCTTTGACGTTTAGAGTATTCATCCATGCAGGCATACCACACCTTGGTTCCCATTTCCAAATTGTCACATTGCCCGAACTCCCTTTTACATTCATCTCCCACGTTTAACATTCTGTATTTAATAGCATTCCCCGGGCAAATATGCCTCTTTACCGCATCCGCCAGAACGTCTTTGTCATCGCCAAATGCGCCTGATGTTGCAAAAAGCGCTGTAATCAGGAAAAAAGTCATCGCGAGACGCTGCATCGATCTGTCCCTTCAGAGAGTTTCCCCTATCGCTTGGAGCGTCCCCAGCCCGCAGCGACGGCTTCCGCTTTCGAGCAAAACCATCTTTCGTGATTGGCTTGGTTGATGACGGTTACGCTGTAATATTTCCGCCCCGGCGCTTGATAGATGCGCTCGCCATTCTGCCGCTCTCACTGCGGTCCGCATACCACATACCTTGGGAGAGATGAATGCATTACTGGGCCGAACAGGTCTGCCCTTGGCTGTTCTTCTGACATCCGGTCCCGTCTTCGCATTCACAAGCAGTGCTCGGGTGGATCGATGTGAGATAGCCGAACGCAGACAACGAGATCACTGCCATCACAAAGACAAGCCTTTTCATGGCGATTCCTCCACTGGCGAACTTTCACCTGAAGATACTCGCAGATTTATCGTTGGCCTCACATGACCCAAATGGGTGATGTGGCAGCAGTTCGAATGTCGAAGGTATGGGAACGCGACCAGAGAATGCAGCGAGTTGCGATGTCCAACGGTCGAAACGTAATCGGAGAGCCAAATGCAATTGAAAATCGTTTCTGCAGCGGGAATTCTTTTGACATCGGGGCTTTTTTCCCAAGATACCCTGACTCTTGGAGGCGTGTCCTATGATCCCCTTAGCAGAAGTTATGGGATGTCCATCCACAGGCAGCTGTTGATACCACGATTGCCGTCCAACATGACTGCAATCCAAGTCGCCGATCAGTGCAAATCAGATGGGGAAAAATGCTCAGGGCCAAGCGAGACGTCATGCTGTTCAGGACTATCCTGCAGCTATGCAGGGTCCACCGGAGGGTACATCTGTTTCTAAGCTAGAGCCGAGTGAGTAAACTATAGAGGTCCGTTCGCCAACGTGGCGAGGAGGGCAACCAGTTCTGACTGACGATGGGTCTGTGTCTTTGCGAATACCGCCTTCAGATGGTTACGGGCAGTCTCGTAACGAATGCCAAGCTCCTCGGCGATGGCCTCGAGTTTTCGACCGGTGGAGATATGGTGTGCCAGTCGCGCCTCGGCGACAGTGAGACCAAAACAGGATATCAAAACGTTCTGCGGCGGCTGCGGAACTGAATCCGGATCAAGTAAGACGACGACTGCCTGACACCGAGCGAGAGCGTTCGGTGAAACTGCTTCCAGACGCATCGGATACGCAATCAAGGGTCGGCCCTCGACACGAGGCAAGGCCACAGGTGGCATCGATGCCGCAGGCGCTCTAATCCACAGCAACTCCCGCAAGGATCGGTTGAGCGCATCCGTGGCAGCCTTGCTGGCAGATACCAACCGCCCCCCGCTGATCCGAAGACTCGAACCTAGTAGGCGTTCACCTGCTTGGTTCACGAGAATGACTTTCCCGCCTCGATCTAGCATGATTACTGCCGTCCCGCTCGCACTGAAGGCGTCAGATGCAGCCTCAGCTCGCGCAAAGCCAAGCGCGCGCGCTACCGCCACCGACGGGCCGAGCTGTCTCGACAATTTCGCCAACTCAGCAAGCTCGATAGGTGAGAATGGCCCCCTGTCGATAGAGCGCTGGAGCGAGATGCACCAGAAGTCGTCGCCAGCTGCAACTTTCACGGCGGCATACCAGCGAAGGCCCAAGGGTGCCAGAAACTCCTGATAATACGGATGCGTCGCAATATCGTCGGGTGTAAAAAGGTCGAGGTCTGTGGCGACCCCATTCCGCATAAGAGACGGAGTCAATCGGTATCGCTCATCCCGATTGATCCATCCGCCTTCTACATAGCTTTCGAACGCCGGTGCCGCCGATTGGCTGTGGGGTATGCGCGGAAAACAACCTTTGACGTCGAAGAGCAGTGCTCCAGCACTTCCTGTTGCCTTGTCGGCCACCTCCATCGCGGCGTCCCATTGCGACGGGTCAAGAGCTGCCGCTGAAAAGGCAGTACTGATGGCTCCCAAGTCGAATAGTGAGCCCAATCCAACCCCCGGAATGAAAACCTAATTAAAGCGGAGGAAGCTTGAGAATTCAAGTGACGAACGACTGCGCTTTTTTTGGAGGGGCTCAGCCGCGTTCCTCGCGTCCGCTCCCCAGATTGCTCAACGAATCGCTCGTCAGCTCCCAGACCAATCGACGTGGTCATGCAATCCATCCGAGATCGTTGAGATATCTAAGCAAGCGACAGCAGTGGGGCATGACGCTCATCGGGTAAGCAGGCAATAACTCGCGATAACCCTCACTTATCTCCCGAGCCGCGCTCAGTCGGCGACGAAGACTAATCCCGGTTGCGACCGCCATCGACCAGAATGTCCGGCTTCGCCAGCACCAGAGCTTCAGCGGCAACCGCGCGGTCCCGGTATGGCCGAGCTTGGCCGCGATATTGCCGAGACCGGATTTCTTATGATGTCGCCCATCAGCGTACCGCTGCCGGAGGTGTAGCTGTTGGCGTACCAGGCGGGGACAGTCCTTTGCGGCTCCTCACCCGGCTTGAGCGCCGCCAGCTCATTGTCGAGTTCGGCGACAAGCGATGCCGCGCGTTCGGGCTGGCCGAGCAGGTCGCCCATCCTTTTCAGGTTGGCGCGGATGTCGTCGAAGGAGTTTTCCGGCGCGAACTCCTCGACACGGATGTCGAGTCTTCGAAGCAGCCCGATGGTCGCCCGCGTCGTGTAGGTGCCGGCCAGCACCATGTCGGGCTGCATGAGGAAGATCTCTTCCGCCAGCCCGTGATTGGCCGCATAGCCCCGGCTCCTCGGCCATAGCCGAGGGGCCGGCATCGGTGGCGAGATAGGAGACCGAGTGGAGCGGTCCGGGAG